>NZ_VWVR01000006.1:2450000-2732500 GCF_015712685.1 Exiguobacterium sp. SRB7LM
TTCGATTTTTAAGAAACGGAGCAAACGTAAATGTTCATTGGTTAAGTGGATTCCGGCTTCTAAAGAAGAAACGGGTGACAATAGCGTCATCCCAACATGTACAGTGGATAAGTTCAAACGCACGCGAATCCCTCCTAATATATGAAAAGATCGAACGGAAACACCGTTCGACCTCTCGTCTTACTCATTCACATCAGACGATTCATCGGTTTCAGGTGCTTCATCCTCAAACCCATTCTCCAAATCGACTGCTGATTCCTCTTCTAACTCATCTTTTTTCAACTTTGCGATAGTCGCTAAACGATCGCCCTCTTCGATGTTCATCACTTTCACACCGCGAGTACTTCGACCCATTTGAGAGATCGTTTGTGAATCAATCCGAATCGCAACACCGAGTTCGGTCATCAGCATGATGTCATCGTCTTCATCAACGACACGCATCCCGACGACTGTTCCACGATCTGTCTTAATTCCGATGATACCGGAACCGCCACGACCTTGTGTGCGGAACTGTTCCATGGCCGTACGTTTTCCGTATCCTTTTTCAGTGATAATCAAGACGTCTTGCGTGGTGCGAACGATTTCCATCGAGACGACCAAATCGTCTTCCTTCTTCAATCGAATCGCGCGAACGCCTCGTGCCGTACGTCCCATCGAACGAACTTCTCCTTCGAGTGGGAAGCGAATCGACATACCTTGGCGTGTGACGATCAACATTTCATCGTCGCTCTTCGCTAAACGGACCGTGACGAGTTCATCTGTCTCATTCAAACTGATGGCACGTAGACCGTTTTTGTTGATTCGGGCGTATGCCGAAAGTGGCGAACGCTTAATCAATCCTTCTTTCGTGATGAAGACGAGAGACAACTGCTCGTCTGCTACTTCTTCAGACTCATCCTGTGTCTCTTCCGCTACCGTTTGGTTAGCCAAGTAACTATTGAAATCGACAGGAATCATCGTTTCGACTTTTTCACCTTTGTCGATTTGAAGCAAGTTAATGATCGGCATCCCTTTCGCGGTACGGCTCATCTCAGGAATTTCGTATCCTTTGAGACGGAAGACGCGTCCGAAGTTGGTGAAGAACAGGATGGTATCGTGTGTCGACGCGGAGAGCAGACGAAGCACAAAGTCTTCATCATTCGTTCCCATACCTTGTTTCCCACGTCCACCACGGCGCTGTGTCCGATATGAATCCGATGGGATCGACTTGATATATCCTTCGCTCGTGAGCGTAATCATCATGTCGCGAACTGGGATCAAATCTTCGTCCTCGAGTTCAACGATATCCGTACGAATCACCGTACGACGAGCATCACCATATCGCTCTTTGATTTCGATTAACTCGTTACGAATGATATCGAGTAGCAATTCTTCGTCTCCGAGAATCGCACGAAGTTCTTCGATTAACGCTTTCACTTCACGATATTCGCCTTCAATCTTCTCGCGTTCCAAACCAGTCAAGCGTTGGAGACGCATATCTAAGATTGCTTGAGTCTGTTCAGTCGAAAGTCCAAAGCGGGCAATCAACTTTTCACGAGCCTCGTCACCTGTGCGTGTGCTACGGATGATGGCGATGACTTCATCCAAGTGATCCAAGGCAACACGAAGACCTTCTAAAATGTGGGCACGTGCTTCCGCTTTGTCTAAATCGAATTGCGTACGACGACGCACGACCTCTTTTTGGTGTTCGATGTAGTAATAGATTGCTTGTTTGATGTTCAACGTTTTTGGACGACCGCCTACAAGCGCGAGCATGTTAACACCGAACGTCGTTTGCATCGGTGTTTGCTTGTACAAGTTATTCAAGATGACACTCGCATTCGCGTCGCGGCGAACTTCAATCACGATGCGCATCCCGTTACGGTCTGATTCATCGCGTAAGTCCGTGATTCCCTCGATTTTCTTGTCGCGAACCAAATCGGCAATCTTTTCAACGAGACGCGCTTTGTTGACTTGGTAAGGAATCTCGTGCACGAGGATCCGTTCACGGCCATTTTTCAAGACCTCGATTTCAGCTTTCGCACGCATCGTAATCGATCCGCGTCCAGTTTCATATGCACGACGAATCCCACTACGTCCCAAAATCTCTCCTGCAGTCGGGAAATCAGGGCCCGGGATATGTTGCATCAATTCTGCAATCGTGATGTCCGGGTTGTGAGAAAGCGCCAGTACACCGTCGATGACCTCGTTCAAGTTATGAGGCGGAACGTTCGTCGCCATACCAACCGCAATTCCGCTCGTACCGTTCACAAGGAAGTTCGGGAAACGTGCCGGAAGTACGACTGGTTCTTTTTCTTCACCATCGAAGTTCGGTTGATAATCAATCGTGTTTTTTCCGATGTCTCGTACGAGTTCCATCGCAATTTTAGACATACGTGCCTCGGTATAACGCATCGCAGCGGCCGAGTCGCCATCGACTGAACCGAAGTTCCCGTGACCGTCGACTAATTCGTAGCGATAACTGAAGTCCTGAGCCATGCGGACCATCGTCTCATAAACGGCTGAGTCACCGTGTGGGTGGTACTTACCGATGACGTCCCCGACGACACGCGCCGACTTCTTATGTGGCTTGTCCGCGCGAATACCTAGTTCGTTCATCGCATATAAAATACGACGGTGAACCGGCTTTAATCCATCTCGCACGTCCGGAAGGGCACGTGATACGATGACGCTCATCGCGTAGTCCATGAACGACGTTCGCATCTCCTGGCTAATATTTATATCCTTGATATTTTCTTGTTCTGCCATTCGTTATTGCCTACCCTTCTTATTAAATATCGAGGTTCTTCACGTAATGGGCGTGAGATTGAATAAAGTCACGGCGTGGTTCGACGTTGTCACCCATGAGCGTTTCGAAGATTTCATCCGCTTCGATTGCATCTTGCAGGTCGACACGAAGCATCGAACGTGTTTCCGGGTTCATCGTCGTATTCCATAACTGTTCAGGATCCATCTCTCCGAGACCCTTGTAACGTTGAACGCTATAACGTGCATTTTCAGGAAGTTGTGCAATCGCTGCCTGCAACTCACGGTCGTTTTGAACGTAGATGGTTTCTTTCCCGTGCTTCACACCATAGAGTGGTGGTTGCGCGATATAGACGTATCCACTTTCAACGAGTGGGCGCATGTAACGATAGAAGAACGTCAACAATAACGTCCGAATGTGCGCACCATCGACATCGGCATCGGTCATGATGATGAGTTTATGATAGCGCGCTTTCGATAAGTCAAACTCATCGGCAATCCCTGTTCCGAGAGCCGTGATGATGGTCCGGACTTCTTGGTTGGCCAAAATCTTATCAAGACGTGCTTTCTCAACGTTGATGATTTTCCCTCGAATCGGAAGGATGGCTTGGAAGTGACGATCACGTCCAGATTTCGCAGAACCTCCCGCTGAGTCACCCTCAACGATGTATAGTTCAGATTTCGATGCATCTTTTGACGAACAGTCTGCCAATTTCCCTGGCAATGAACTGACTTCGAGAATCCCTTTCCGACGTGTCATCTCGCGTGCACGTTTCGCAGCAAGACGCGCACGTGCCGCCATCAAGCCTTTGTCGACAATGAGGCGACCGACCGACGGGTTCTCGAGTAGGAATTGTTCGAACGTGTCGCTGAACAATGTGTCCGTTGCCGTACGCGCATCGGCATTCCCGAGTTTTGTCTTCGTCTGCCCTTCAAACTGAGGAGAAGGGTGCTTGACCGAAACAATCGCCGTCAATCCTTCACGGACATCATCCCCTGAGAGGCTACCATCGGCTTCCTTCATCAATCCGAATCGCTTCGCATAATCATTAATGGCACGGGTGAGCGCCGTCTTAAATCCAGTCTCGTGCGTCCCACCTTCATGCGTCGGAATGTTGTTCGTGAATGAATAAATGTTACTTGCGAAACCTTCGTTGTATTGAAGCGCGATTTCGACTTCGATTCCGTCTTTCGTACCGTGTACGTACACAGGCTCTTCATGAATCGACGCTTTTGACCGGTTCAAGTGCTCGACATAAGACTTGATTCCGCCCTCATAGTGATAGTTCCGTTCAATCGTCTCGTCACTACGATCATCTTTAGCCACGATTCGTAACCCTTTGTTCAAGAAGGCGAGCTCACGTAAGCGTGTCGCTAACAAATCAAAGTCATATTCGAGTGTCTCCTGGAAGATGTCTCCGTCTGGGAAGAAACGAACTGTCGTCCCTGTCGTGTCAGTCGTCCCGACGATTTCGAGTTCACCTTGTGGAACACCACGTTTGAACGATTGGTAATATACGTTTCCATCGCGACGAACGAACACTTCAAGTTTCGTCGATAAGGCGTTAACAACCGACGCCCCGACACCGTGAAGACCACCTGATACTTTGTATCCGCCACCGCCGAACTTACCACCTGCGTGCAACACCGTGAAAATAACTTCAACGGCAGGTCGACCCGTTTTCTTTTGAACATCGACCGGAATCCCACGTCCGTTGTCTTCCACAACGATCGAGTTCCCTGGCTCGACCGTCACTGTGATCGTGTCACAATAACCAGCGAGCGCCTCATCGATTGAGTTATCGACAATCTCCCATACCAAATGGTGGAGACCGCGAGAGCTTGTGGAACCGATATACATCCCTGGACGTTTACGGACAGCCTCTAAGCCTTCAAGGACTTGAATCTGATCGGCGCCGTACGCTTGCAATTCTTTTTCATTTTCATTACTCATCGGTTATTTTCACCTACTATACATGATTTGGTGTTCCTTCTTGCCACGATTACACGGACTCCGTTTCAACCTCACCTTGTTTCACGTGAAACACTTTAGCTTGTTGAATGGTCTCATGTGCAATCCCGTCAATGTTTGTTGTAGTCAAAATCGTTTGTACTTTCCGTCCCATCGTATCGAGGAGATGGGTTTGGCGATGATCGTCAAGCTCAGATAACACATCGTCTAATAACAACAGAGGATATTCGCCTACTTCTTCATGAATCAATTCAATCTCAGCTAGCTTCAATGACAAGGCCGCCGTTCGTTGCTGACCTTGTGAACCGAACGTTTGAACGTTTCGATTGTTGACATACAATTCAAAATCGTCACGATGCGGACCAAATAAGGTCACACCTCTTCGTCGTTCGTTCTCTCTTATTTTATCAAACTTTTGACGATACGTTTCAAACATCTGTTCTTTTGAGAAGCGTTCTTTTTGGAACGTGTCGGAAACGTATTGAATCGTCAGTGTTTCGAGTTCTCTTGTGATTCCGGAATGGATGGGATTGGCCCATTTTTCGAGCTGGTCGATGAAGTGATAGCGTCTCATCACAATTTTTACGGCAAGTTCAATCAATTGATCCGTCAAGACTTCAAGTAACGTCTCGTCGCCACCTTTTGTGGATAACTGCTTCAACAAGGCGTTCCGTTGTTTCAACGTCTTCAAGTATTGATTGAGCTCGTGTAAGTACACCGGACTGACCTGACCGATTTCCATATCTAAAAATCGCCGTCTCCCTTGCGGACTGCCTTTCACGATGGCTAAGTCTTCTGGGGCGAACAAGACGACGTTAAATGCGCCGACATAGTCACTGAGACGACGTTGTTCCAAATGATTGAGCTTTGCTTTCTTGCCTTTAGGAGAAAAAGAGAGACTCTGCACCGATTCGCCCGTCCGTTTATGAATCCGTCCTTCGATACTCGCAGCATCGGCTTCCCAACCGATTAACTCACGGTCTTGTGTCGTCCGATGCGATTTTGCGAGCGCAAGTACGTAAATCGATTCGAGAAGATTCGTTTTTCCTTGGGCGTTCTCACCAATCAGAACATTCGTCTGTTCTGAAAAATCTAGCTCGAGGGTTTCGTAGTTGCGATAGTTTTGCAATCGGATCGACTTTAAATGCACGTCAGTTTCCCTCGATTTGATATTCCCCGAAGCCTTCGACTTCGATTGTATCTCCATCTCTTAATTTACGACCGCGGCGCTGGTCCTGCTCACCGTTCACTTTAATCATGACATCCTCTAAAAAGAACTTTGCTTGTCCCCCACTCGAGATGATATCTGCTAATTTTAAAAATTGTCCGAGCGTTACATACTCGGTTGTAATCGACACTTTTTCCATGTCGTCACTTCCTTTCTCACATGCTGATCTGAAAAAATCGCCATACATATTAGTTTATCGAAAATCGTCGAATAAGGCAAAAAGAGGGATGACAAGGCAAGACACCTCATCATCCCTATCCGCAGCTTACGATGTGCGGACTGGCAAAATCAGTTGAAGAACACTATCTTGTTCAATCGGTCGTAAAATGAACGGTCGCATCGAACCCGTGAACTGGATTTCGATTTCAGATGCATCGAGTGCGCGGAGCGCGTCCATCACGAATTTCGAGTTGAAGGAAATTTTTAGTTCTTCTCCTTCAAGCGACAGGATGCTGACACGTTCCGATACTTTTCCGACTTCAGGTGAGTGTGAAGAGACTTCAACTGCCGTTGTATCTTCCGCCACAAATTTAATGACGTTGTTGCGATCGGCACGTGCTAAGAGCGATGCACGGTCAATGGCCTGTAAGAACTCTTTCGCATTCATCCGAACGGCTGTACGATATTCTTCCGGGATGAGACGTGACGTGTCTGGATAGGCACCGTCTAACAAACGAGAGAAGAATGAGATGTTTTTCATACGGAATAAAATTTGTTGGTCCGTTAAGACGATTTCAATCGGTAACTCTTCACGGTCGAGTAATTTTGCCAATTCGTTGAGTGAGCGGCCAGGAACGACGACATTTTGGAACGTCAAATCGTTATCTGTCTCAAAACGTGCACGACGAAGCGCCAGACGGTGGCTATCGGTTGCGACACATGTAAGGAAGCCCTTCTCTGCTGAGAAGTTAACCCCTGTCAATACGGGACGTGTCTCCTGTGAAGAAACAGCGAAGCTCGTCTGACGGATGATGGTCTTCAATAGATCAGCCGGCAAATAGAAGCGACGATCACTCGCAAGTTCAGGTAGGCGTGGATATTCATCCGGGTCGAGACCGTTTAAATGGAACTCTGCCTGACCAGACTCAATGCGCGTCATGAAGTTCGGTGAAACTTCGAGTGTGACCTCGTTCGTCGGTAACTTCTTCACAATTTCTCCTAAGAAGCGTGCGTTCAACACGACGCTTCCAGCACGTTGAATTTGAATGAGTTCAATTCCACCCTCTTCGATTGGAATCAAGCGTTCAATCGAAATCTCGGTATCACTTCCTGTCAGTGTTAAGCCATCCGCATGTGCCTCAAGTTTCAAGCCTGTCAAAATTGGAATGGTCGTTCGTGAAGCCACAGCTTTTGATACGTCTTGTACGGCTTGCATGAATACATCTCGTTGAATCGTTAAATGCATGTGGATAATTCCTCCTAAGGTGAAATGAGTCCATTTCCTAATAATATAATAGTATTAATTAAGTCATAATAGTAATAAGGGCTGTGGATACTGGGGATAAGTCCCCTAATCCATACGTGTTAAGCCATTTCGCCTGTGAATAACTTGTGGATAACTAAGGTGGTTTATCCACAGGATATCCACAGAGAATTCTTCATTAGTTAGAAAGTGCCTTCTTCAACGTTTGAATCGTCTCTTGCATTTCCACATCGTTCTTTAGAAGGGTGCTAATTTTTTCATGTGCATGAATCACAGTCGTGTGATCACGCCCTCCGAACTCTTCCCCGATTTTTGGCAAGGAGCTCTCCGTCATCTCCCGCGAGAGATACATTGCGATTTGACGTGGGAATGCCAACGTCTTGGTTCGCTTTTTCGAGTTCAATTCTTCTACTTGAATGTTGAAGTGTTGACCGACAACTTCTTGAATATCGCGAATGACAATTTTCTTCGCTTCCTGGACAGGCATGATATTATGAAGCGCTTCGGCTGCCACGTCCGGGTCGATTGGTCGTCCGACAAGTTTTGCATAAGCGACGACTCGTGTCAGTGCCCCTTCTAGTTCCCGAATGTTCGTATCGATTTGATTCGCGATATACAGCATGACTTCATTCGAGATATCAAGCCCTTCCGCGGTCGCTTTTTTGCGAAGAATCGCAATTCGCGTCTCAAGGTCCGGTGGTGTGATGTCTGTGATTAGGCCCCATTCAAAGCGTGAACGAAGTCGATCCTCTAGCGTCGGGATTTCTTTTGGTGGTCGATCACTTGAAATCACGATTTGTTTCTGATCGTTGTGCAATGCATTGAATGTGTGGAAAAACTCTTCTTGGGTTTGTTCTTTCCCTGCTAAAAACTGAATATCATCAATCAATAGTACATCAATGTTTCGATAACGGTTCCGAAACTCACCGGTCTTATTATCCCGAATCGAATTGATAAATTCATTTGTGAACTTCTCAGAAGAGACATAGGCAATGCGAGCCCCCGGTTTTTGACCTTTTACATAATGACCAATCGCATGCATCAAATGTGTTTTACCAAGTCCAACGCCTCCGTAAATGAAGAGCGGGTTATAGGCGCGTGCAGGTGCTTCAGCGACAGCAAGTGATGCGGCGTGGGCAAAACGGTTCCCCGATCCGATGACAAACGTCTCGAAAATGTATTTGTCATTCAGTTGACCAAGATCCCCTTCCTCTTTTGAAGGTAATAGCACGGGCTGTTCTTTTGTTTCTGTCACGGCGATGGACTCATTTGACGATCCATCCGCTGGAGCATACTTGTGTGCTTGAGATTCCTCGATGAAATGAATTTCAAGCTTGTTGTTTGTGATCTCTTCAACCGTATCTTGTAACAGAGAGAGATACTGTCGCTCTAACCACGTGACGATAAAACTGGCGGGTGCCGACACAACGAGCGTCGTTCCCATCAATGATATCCCCTCGGTTGATTTCAACCACATGTCAAAACTGGCTTTTGGAGTTCGTTCTTCTTCCTCGATTACCGATAAGACATTTCTCCAAATCTCGCGAGCATTCTTCAATGAAAGACCTCCTTTACTCACATGTTGGGTAAAACTTATTCACACGATATACACATACACTATTCTATAGTAGAAACTAGGGTTATCCCCAGAGAACAAAAACTGTGGATAAAGTTATCCACATGGTGTTCATTATGGGGATAACACTTATCCACAGCCTGTGTATATCTTGGAATCACGAATTGTTCATCCACAAGTTTGTGCACATTCAGTTTAGCAAAATAAAATAGACGTGGCAATGCTTTTTGGTATTTATCCACAGATAAAGAAAAGTATCCACACCCACTTATCCACATGCTGTGTGTTTTGTGGATAACCTGTGGATATATTGTGGATAAAGCACTAATGATAGAATATGAGATGAAAAAGTTATACACAAAAGAGGAAGAAGTGAAATGAAAGATTGTTTTTGTAAAAGAAGAAAATGAAAAAATAAAGAATAAGAATATGAAAAAAGAGGAGTTATTCACATATAAATGTGGATAACTTCGAGATTTTGTGGATAAAATGGCTCAACGTGGCTATTTATAAAGACCGTTTATAAAATACGTAAAGGTTGTGTATACATTCATCCCCTACTCGTCCTTCGGATAAGGATCGAATCCATGTGGATGAATGCTTTCTGAGTGCCTCATTCTACGAATTCGAAAACCATCCGAAAATACATTGACAATTGTTGAATCGATTTATATAATCTTAAAGACTGCCTTAAATGAAACTATAACTTGCTAATAGAGCGTTAATCTTGAGGAGGTGCTGTAACCATGAAACCAACTTTCAACCCTAACAACCGTAAGCGTAAGAAAGTTCACGGATTCCGTGCACGCATGGCGACTAAAAACGGTCGCAACATTCTTGCTGCTCGTCGTCGTAAAGGCCGTAAAGCCTTGACTGTATAATTCTGAATGAAGATTGCCCGGGGATCCTTTCCTCGGGCAATTTTTTAGTTTGTCACAGAAACGTAGTATTTCATGGATTCTCCCTCGTTCAAATGATGTGGATATGATATGATGTTAGTTGACGATTTTTGAAGCGAAGGATGGAGTGAGAATTTTGAAAAAAGAATACCGCCTGCAAAAGAATGAAGAGTTCCAAGCGGTGTTTCGCGAAGGACGCTCCGTGGCCAATCGTCAGTTTGTCGTCTACACGCTCAAAGCGGATCAAACGCATTTCAGAGTGGGTCTTTCCGTCAGTAAGAAACTTGGAAATGCTGTGGAACGGAACCGGATGAAACGATTGATGCGTGAGTCGCTTCGCTTGCTCGAACCAAACGTTGCACCGAATGATTATGTCATCATCGCTCGAAAACCTGCGACCGCATTGACGCAGTCGGAAGTGACCGAGAGTTTGAAACACGTATTCAAACGGGCCAAGGTTTGGCAAAAGCAGGGCCGGTGACCATGACAATCTGAATTTGTTCTCTCATATAATTAGAGTCTGATAAGATTGCCCGATCGACGTGTGCGTTAAAAAGAATTGATAAAGAAAGCGTAGGAGGAACTATGAGCAAAAAGCTAAAATTAGGATTACTCGCTGCCATGACCGCGGTCATCATGCTGATGGCAGGCTGTGTGGATCCGTCTACCATCCAAGCCGAACCAGTAACGGCTGACACAGAAGGTTTCTGGGCGAAGTACTTTGTATGGCCGCTCGCATGGCTTTTGAAGGAAGTTGCTTACTTGGTCGGTGGTCCGTGGCAATACGGGATTTCAATCATCATCGCGACGATTATCGTCCGGTTGTTGATTCTCCCACTCATGATCAAGCAGACGAAGAGTATGGGTGCGATGCAAGTGTTGCAACCAGAAATGCTGAAGCTTCGTGAAAAGTACAGCTCAAAAGACCAGGAAACACAACGTAAACTCCAAGAAGAGATGATGAAGCTTTATCAGGAATACCAAATCAACCCGCTCGCGGGATGTTTGCCGATCTTGATTCAAATGCCGATTCTCTTCGCATTCTATGATGCGATTCGCCGTACACCTGAGATTTTCGAAGCGAACTTCTTATGGTTCGACCTCGGTGCTCCGGATCCAACGTTCGTCTTGCCGATCTTAGCGGCAATCTTGACGTTCGCACAACAAAAAATCTCAATGGCGGGTCAAGAACAGAACCCGCAGTTGAAGATGATGCTTTATATCTTCCCGGTTATGATCTTCGTCATGTCGATCAACCTTCCAGCTGCCCTTTCGTTATACTGGGTAGTCGGTTATATCATCTCGATCATCGTCACGATGGCAATCATGCTCCCGATGCGTGAGAAGATGAAGGTTGCGGCTGAAGCGAAAATCGCTGCGAAAGAAGCAGAGCGTGCAGCGCTTGCTGAAGAAGAAAAGAAAAACAAAAAGAAAAAGCGTAAATAATCGCTAAGCTGAGTGTCTTCTGACGCTCAGCTTTTTTTGTGGGATTGCAAGCCGGTCAGAGGGGAATAGAGATAGAAACGAGTAAACGGAGGTGTGGGAAAATGGAGGCATTCATTCGGCGTTTGGAACGTTCGACGTTATGGCAAGCGGTCATTTATTTTGTACTTGGTGTTCTCATTTTGTTATATCCTCGATTTTTCTTTGATGTCATGGTGTATGTCATTGCCGGTTATTTAGCGATCATGGGGATTTGGATGATCTTTCAAGGGTTGCGTCGACGTCAGGGAGGGTTGCCACCCACTTTCTTTATGGGTCTCATCTATTTGATTTTGGCAGCGGTCGTCTTTTTCTTCGCAGAGACGCTAGCTAGTCTTCTCCCGATTTTGATTGGAGCCTTGTTCTTATTCGGTGGAATTATCCGCCTGATTCAGGCACTCGGTTACCGTCAATCGATGTCGGGACGATGGCTTTGGTTTTTGATTGGAAGTCTATTGTGGATAGGTGTCGGGATTCTCATGTTGACGAATCCGTTCAGTAGCCTACTTGTTTTGTTCCAACTGTTCGGCGGCATTCTCATCGCCATCGCGGTACTGGAACTGTTCCTCTATTTCACGATTCGTTCGACGAAACGCCAAGCAAGATACTAAAAAACAAGCCGCCCTATATGCCAGGACGGCTTGTTTCTCGTTGAATCAACTGTTCCATGAACGGTCCGAACACGTTGTAGCCAGGTAGTGATGTGAAAAAAGTTTGCTCTACCTGAAGTCGCTCCAGATAGATGTGGGCGGCTTTTTCGTGTGAGGTGGGGGTCAAATGGTCATAAAATGAGCGGAGGTCGATTTCTTGTCGCTGCGTCACATCTTTTAAACCAAGGGAAGCCCGGTCCGGTGTGTGGTGAGCGGCTAACACATATGCGAAATGGACCATTCCTTGCCGGAGCATCTCCGTTGCCCACATCGCGTTGCCTCGATTGCGTGATTTTGTATATTGGAAAAAGAACCACACGGTATCGAACGCATGGTCACTGATTGTCGCTTCGTCTAATTGCAAGGAAGTGGCGTGTCTAGCAAGTCGCTGTTGTGGGTCGTAGAGCACATGAATCGAGTCTTGATGATTCAACGTCTCTTGCGTGACCGTGAACAGGTCGAGGTGAAGAAAATCATCAAAGACGGCGATGAGTTGTGGAGCGACGATGTGAATCTCGTCTTTTAACAGAATCGGACGATAGGCGGTTACATGCTCGAGGCGTCTAGATAGAAAACAGACCTCTTCATCGGGGTGTACCATGACATAGAGGTCGATATCGGAATGCTCATCGGCTTCTCCCCGACCGAATGAGCCCTTCATAAAAATTGCTTGAACCGCTTCATCGTGCTGTAATCGTTCGGTGATGATTCGGATTGCTTCTTGCTGTTTCATCTTTAGACCATCTCTCTCCTATGTAAATATATTCCTTTATTGTACGAAAACGATGAGTCGAATGGCAATGACTTTATCAATGGTCCAACTCTTTCGTTCAAGTCGAATATCGTGTATAGTAGGTTCGTTATGCATATGATAGAAGAAGATGTTTAGGTTTGGAGGGAGAAAGATGCTAGAGTTTGACACGATTACAGCGATTTCGACGCCGATGGGTGAAGGTGCCATCGGGATCGTCCGACTATCGGGCGATTTGGCGGTCGAAACGGTGAACAATGTGTTTTCTGGGAAAGACTTAACAACAGTCGATTCACATACGATTCATTATGGAACGTTAAAATATCCTAATACGGGCGAAATCGTCGATGAAGTCATGGTCAGTATTATGCGCGCGCCGAAGACGTTTACGCGAGAAGATGTCGTCGAAATCAATTGTCACGGAGGCGTCGTAGCGGTCAATCGTGTCCTTGAGCTCATTCTCGATCAACCCGACATCCGCCTAGCAGAACCGGGCGAGTTCACGAAGCGCGCCTTTTTAAATGGTCGGATCGATTTATCTCAGGCGGAAGCGGTCATGGATTTGATTCGCGCGAAGACGGACCGGGCAATGAACGTTGCGATGGCGCAAATGGAAGGACGTTTGTCACGCCTCGTTCGCGAGTTACGTCAACAACTGCTCGAGACGATTGCGGCGGTCGAGGTCAACATCGACTATCCAGAATATGACGCAGAAGAGATGACCCAGGCCATCGTCGAAGAGAAAGCGGGCGAGGTCAAACGTGTCCTCGAACAGTTACTCGAGACAGCGCGACAAGGGAAAATCTTACGTGAAGGCTTGGCCACGGCAATCATCGGTCGACCGAACGTCGGAAAATCTTCTTTGATGAACACGCTCGTTCAAGAGACAAAAGCGATTGTCACTGAAATTGCCGGTACGACACGTGACACGATTGAGGAATACGTCAACGTGAAAGGTGTTCCGCTCAAATTGATCGATACGGCAGGTATTCGCGAAACGGAAGATATCGTGGAACGAATCGGTGTGGAGAAGTCGAGAAAAGCGTTAGAAGCGGCAGATTTGGTCCTTCTCGTCTTGAACGGACATGAGGGATTGACTGTCGAGGATGAGGCGTTATTTGAGGCAGTTAAAGGAATGAATGCCATCATCATCATCAACAAGACAGACTTGCCACAAAACATGGATTCTTCTAAGCTAGAGAAACTAGCGGCAGGACGTCCGATTGTGGCGACATCTCTCTTGCTAGATGAAGGAATCGATGCCCTTGAAGCGGCCATCGCAAATCTATTCTTCGCAAAAGGTGTCGAGTCACAGGATATGACGTATATTTCAAACGCTCGACACATTCAGTTAATCAAACGAACGATTGGTCAAATTGATGAGGCGCTCGGTAGTGCCGTCATGAATATGCCGATCGACATGGTTCAAATCGATTTACGTCGTGCGTGGGATACGCTCGGTGAAATCAATGGAGATACCGTACAGGAGAGCTTGATTGATCAGCTCTTTTCACAGTTTTGTCTTGGGAAATAATAAGGAGGAACGAATATGGCTTATACGGCAGGCGAATTTGACGTCATCGTCATCGGGGCCGGACACGCAGGGATTGAATCAGCACTCGCATCGGCTCGAATGGGCGCGAAAACAGCGATGCTCACCATGAACCCTGATATGGTCGGATTCATGTATTGCAACCCATCAATCGGTGGGCCGGCGAAAGGGATCGTCGTACGTGAAATCGATGCGCTCGGTGGCGAGATGGGGCGTGCGATTGACGCGACATACATCCAAATGAAGATGCTCAACACATCGAAAGGGCCGGCGGTACGTGCGCTACGTGCACAGGCGGACAAATTCCAATACCAAAATCATATGAAGAAAGTGCTAGAAGATGAGCCGAATCTGCTGCTTCGTCAGGCGCTAGTCGAGCGCTTGTTGATTGAGGACGGAGAAGTACGTGGCGTGGTAACGAACACAGGTTCAGAATATCGCGCGAAAGCGGTCATCGTCACAACGGGAACGTTCATGCGTGGTCAAATCATCATCGGGGAATTGGCTTACGAGAGTGGTCCGAACAACCAAATGCCATCGGTCGAGCTATCGAAGCATCTTGAAGAGCTCGGTCTCGACTTAGTTCGATTCAAAACGGGAACACCGCCACGAATCGACGGCAAGACGATTGATTATTCGAAGACGGAGATTCAGCCAGGGGACGAGAATCCATCATTCTTCTCGTACACCTCGACGGACTTGGATCCGATCGAACAAATCCCGTGCTGGCTCACGTACACGAGCGAACGTACACACCAATTGATTGATGAGAACTTGCATCGCTCACCGATGTATTCGGGTGCGATTAAAGGAACGGGACCCCGTTATTGCCCATCAATCGAAGATAAGGTCGTTCGCTTTAATGATAAACCGCGTCACCAAATCTTCTTAGAGCCAGAAGGTCGCGATACGGAAGAAATCTATGTCCAAGGCTTTTCGACGAGTATGCCAGAAGACGTGCAACATCAGATGCTTCGCACGATCCCGGGTCTTGAAAATTCAGAGATGATGCGTCCCGGTTATGCGATTGAATACGATGCGGTCGTACCGACACAGCTTTGGCCAACTCTCGAAACAAAAGCTGTCCCAGGTCTTTTCACAGCGGGACAAATCAACGGGACGAGCGGGTACGAAGAAGCGGCTGGACAGGGCATCATGGCGGGAATCAACGCCGCATGCAAAGTGCTCGGAAAAGATCCGGTCATCTTGGACCGTTCGCAAGCGTACATCGGCGTCTTAATCGATGACCTCGTGACGAAAGGTACGAATGAACCGTATCGCCTTCTCACATCACGTGCCGAATACCGTCTTTTGTTGCGTCATGACAATGCGGACTTGCGACTCAGCGACATCGGGTATGAGATCGGCTTACTTTCAGAAGATCGTCACACTCACCTCAACGAGAAGCGTGTAGCGATTGAAAAAGAAGTGAAGCGACTTGCGTCACTTGTCGTCAAACCGACACCTGAAGTCAATGCGATGCTCGAATCGGTTGGTGCGCACCCGCTTAAAGAAGCGACGCATGCCAACATCTTGTTGAAACGTCCGGAAGTATCTTATGAAGCACTCATGACGGTCGTTCCGTCAACGGAAGAATTGTCGTATGAAGTGAAAGAGCAAGTCGAGATTCAAGTGAAGTATGAAGGTTATATTTCCAAACAGCTTGAACAAGTCGAGAAGATGCGTCGCATGGAAGAAAAACGAATCCCGGAAAACTTGGATTACGATGCGATCGGTGGTCTCGCGACAGAAGCGAAACAAAAACTAAAACAAGTTCGTCCTCTTTCGATCGGTCAAGCGTCTCGTATCTCAGGCGTAAACCCAGCAGACGTGTCAATCTTGCTCGTCTATATCGAACAAGGACAATACGCAACGGTGGAGTGAAACGATGAACGAATCTCAATTTATTGAAGCGTTACGAGCTGAAGGGTTTGAGCTGAGTGAGACACAACTCAGTCAGTTCAAGCGTTACTTCGAAATGCTCGTCGAATGGAACGAGAAAATGAACTTAACGGCCATCACGGACCGAGAAGAAGTATATTTGAAGCATTTCTATGATTCGCTCAGCGCAGCGTTTCATTTCGATTTCACGAAAGTCGAAACCGTATGTGATGTCGGGGCAGGAGCCGGATTCCCAAGTCTTCCGCTCAAAATTTTATTCCCACACTTACACGTCACGATCATCGATTCGTTAAACAAACGCATCACCTTTTTGAACGAGTTGGCCCTTGCCCTCGGACTCGAAGGTGTCGCGTTCCATCATGGTCGTGCCGAAGAGTTCGGAAAAAATAAAAAGTTCCGCGAACAGTTTGACGTCGTCACAGCACGTGCGGTTGCCCGCATGACCGTGTTGGCAGAATACTGTTTGCCACTCGCGAAAGTAGGCGGAAGCTTCGTTGCGCTTAAAGCGGCCAAGGTTTCTGACGAAATGGCAGACGCCAAAAACGCTTTAGCCGTTCTAGGTGGGAAAGAAAAAGCGACACACCAGTTCCTATTGCCAGGAGAGATGAGTGAGCGTAATATCGTAGTTGTAGATAAACTACGAAAAACGCCCGGGAAATATCCGCGTAAAGCGGGGACACCGGCGAAAGAGCCACTTATCTGATGATGTCGTTTCACGTGAAACAAAAGCAGATTCCAGTGGTGGAGTCTGCTTATTTTTTTACATAAAGGGGTGCCCGACGTTGAAGAATAGATTTGCGAAATTGTTCGGTGTGAATCGAAAAGACGAAGTTGCCGTGACGCAGATTGCGGAAGTTCGAGCGGATGACACGGTACAAGAACTCTCGTTATCACGGTTGCGTCCAAACCGTTATCAACCGCGTAAAGTGTTCGAACCGGCAAAAATTGAAGAGTTGGCAACGACGATTTCGGAACATGGACTCCTTCAACCAATCGTGGTTCGAAAGGCAGATGGGGACTGCTATGAAATCATTGCCGGGGAGCGTCGTTTCCGTGCGGTGAAATCGCTTGGTTGGTCAGCGATTCCGGCAATCGTTCGCGATATGGACGATGATACGACGGCTGCACTCGCCTTGATTGAAAACTTGCAGCGTGAGCAGTTAAGCCCGATTGAAGAGGCGGAAGCATATGATCGTTTACTCGCCTTGAACGGTTTGACGCAAGATGCGCTCGCGAAGAGTCTAGGCAAGAGTCAATCCACGATCGCCAATAAGTTGCGCTTGTTAAAATTGCCGGAGGATGTGAAGCAGTCGCTTCGCGATCGTCGGATCAACGAGCGACATGCGCGTGCGTTGTTGCCGTTGAAGGAAGAAGGATTGCAACTTCAAGTGCTCGCAGAAGTGTTAGAACAGGATTTTAACGTCAAGGAGACAGAAGAACGCGTCGCCTTTTTAACAACACCGATTGAAGAAGAGAAGCGAAAGCCGAAAAAACAACGTCGTCGGACGAAAAGTTTTGCGCGTGACACGCGAATCGCCATCAACACGATTCGTGACTCAATCGATTTGATTGGGAAAACAGGGATTGACGTCCAAACTGAAGAAGTAGACGAAGAGGAATTTGTTGAAATTCGAATTCGCATCCCGAAAGCGCGGCCTCAAAAATGAGTCCGTGCTTTTTTATACAATGAAGGAGGTTTGTAGATGGAACGATTAGCATTAAAATTCATTCGCCCAAACCCGAATCAGCCCCGGAAACAATTTGAGGTGGAAAAATTAGAAGAGTTGCGTCAATCCATTGAGCGATATGGCGTCCTACAACCAATCGTCGTTCGAAAAGCGACAGGATACTATGAAATCATTGCCGGGGAACGACGGTTTCAGGCGGCGAAGCTCGCTGGGAAAGAAGACATTCCTGCCCTCGTCGTCACGGCGGACTCCGATCGCGTCATGGAGTTGGCGCTGATTGAAAACATTCAGCGGGCAGACTTGAATGCCATCGAAGAGGCTGTCGCCTATGAACAGTTGATGCAGACGCTAGGTCTGACGCAACAACAGTTGGCCGATCGCGTCGGGAAGAGCCGCAGTCATGTGACGAACAGTCTTCGCCTCCTTCGATTGCCGAGTGCCGTCCAGCATGCGGTCATGGTCGGAGATTTGACGATGGGACATGCACGTGCCATCACGGGTATGAAATCGGAACAAGCGATGGAACAGATTGCGAAACGGGTCATTGCCGAGCATTGGACGGTCCGTCGCCTCGAGCGTTACTTACAAAAAGAGCGCACAGAAAAAAAGACGCTGAAGCGATCGAACGCCGATATCGAAGCGGTCGAAGCGGTGCTTGCGGAGCGTCTTCAGATGGATGTGTCGATTCGTCCGCGCCGAAAAGGCGGCGTCCTCGAGTTGAAGTATTTTTCACAAGACGACTTGGAACAATTGTTGACGTTATTATCGCCTCAAGACTTTGATTCATCTCGTGACTGACGAAGACGCGTGATGGCCGCCTCTTCGTGATGCAGGCGCCCGATCCGTGTATCAAAATCGGCGAATCCGTCTGTGATGAAACGTGCGAGTTCATATACAAGATGGAGACGGGTATTCTGTAGAATCATCATCTCCATGAATCCACTTACGTTCACGACGGCTTTAATATTGTAAGCGCCGACTGCCGGAAGTTCTTTTTGGACACCGGCCCCTGGAGCGAGCGGACCTTCCGAAAAGAAGACATAACCGACACTTGATAAACGTCCGAGACAGGCGTCGATGGCGATAATGAGCGGTTGATGGAAGCGCGTTTGAATCTCATGTAACGTTTCCACCAAATTGAGTGCATGTACAGGCTTCGTTAATGTGCCGTATACATGTAAATTTCGGATATGACGTTCTTCTAAAAACGTTCCGACGAGCGGACCGAGTGAATCACCGGTCGAACGGTCCGAACCGATGCAAACAAGGACGATGGGGCGATGGATTTCATTGACCAACTGTTCATGAAGCTGGTCCGCAAGCAATCTGGATCCACTCCGCTCAGTGTGTTCAATGAAGAAAGAGTATGGTTTATGAGGTTTTAAGCGAAACGGCATGAATCTCATCCTCTCTTCTAAGCTGCCTATTCCTAGTTGCAGTTGGGGGATTGATCTCGTATTAACCCATTCCCAAAAGTGGAAAACTTCTAACTTCCGAATGCAGTGTTTGAGAAAAGTCGTGAAATATGTTTTGATGATTTAGAATCTACGACTTTGAGGTGAAAAGATGGCTTCGCAAAATACAGAAAAAGATTTAAATACGGTTGCCGATGAGACAATCGACAGCGTGAACCGATTCGTGGAGTACTTTAAAGATACAGACATGTGGATTGGTTTAGGGATCAAGCTCGCCGGTGTGGCGCTCATCATCCTTGGTTTATATATCGCAACACGCATTTTGACGACGATGGTCGAGCGCGTGTTTACGCTCCGCAAAATAAAAGAACATGATATCGTCGCCCAGCGACAGAATGAAACGTTATTAAAATTAGCCCAAAACACAATCCGCTATGTGATCGGGTTGATTATGGTCTTGACGGTGCTCGGACAATTCGGTGTGAATATCGCCGGTTTGATTGCATCAGCCGGGGTCGCAGGTCTTGCAATCTCATTCGGGGCACAAAGTTTGGTGAAAGACGTCATCACAGGGGCGTTCATCATCTTTGAAAACCAATATAAGAACGGGGATTACGTCAATTTGAACCAACAAGTCGACGGGACGGTCATCGAGGTCGGAATCCGGACGACGAAGTTAAAAGGATTAAACGGGCAAGTGACGATTATTCCGAACGGACAAATCTTACAAGTGACGAACTACTCGCTTGAAAACAGCGTCGCTGTTGTCGATATTGGGGTTGCGTACGAAGAAGATATGTCAAAAGTAGAGCAAGCGCTCAAGGAAATTGCGAAAACGGTCGAAGCACGCTATCACGACTTGTTCATCAAGCCAATCGACTTAGCTGGAGTGCAGTCGCTCGGACCGTCGGAAGTGGTGTACCGATTAATGGCGGAAGTCCCGCCGACCCAGCACTTCGCAGCTGGTCGAATTTTGCATAAAGAGTTAAAGGCTGGACTTGACGAGCGGGGGATTGAAATTCCATACCCACGTACGGTCATGATGCCACCGAACTCGGCTCCTAAAGGAGGAGAAGCAGAAAATGCAAAGTAAAACCTATGCATTGAACGATATTGTGGAAATGAAAAAACCACATGCCTGCAAAACGAACCGCTGGCAAATCACGCGTGTCGGGATGGACATTCGGATCAAGTGCCAAGGCTGCGGAGCCAGTGTGCTCATGCAACGCCGTGATTTTGATAAGCGATTCAAGAAAGTGCTTGAACAAGGGAACGCCGCCGAATAAGCGGCGTTTTTCTTTAGGTTATGAACGTGAGTTGCGGTTTAATCGTGGACTATCTATAATTGTGAAGGATGTGACGGTGTGGTGTACTGAATGTACCCACTCCACAGACGGCTTAACATTTCCCGGGAAACACCGGATGAGGAGGAAATACTAGTGGGATTAACAGCAGGAATTGTCGGATTGCCAAACGTCGGGAAATCGACATTGTTTAATGCGATTACACAAGCAGGAGTCGAGGCGGCCAACTATCCGTTCGCGACGATCGACCCGAACGTCGGCGTCGTAGAAGTACCGGATGCGCGCCTTGATCGATTGACAGAACTCGTCAAACCGAAAAAGACGGTACCAACAGCATTTGAGTTTACAGATATCGCTGGAATCGTGAAAGGTGCGTCAAAAGGTGAAGGTCTCGGAAACAAATTCTTGGCGAACATTCGCGAAGTGGATGCGATTTGCCAAGTCGTCCGTTGTTTCGAAGACGAGAACATCACGCACGTCGCAGGCCGTGTCTCACCGATTGACGACATCACGACAATCAACCTTGAATTGATCTTAGCTGACCTTGAGCAAGTCGATAAACGAATCGCACGTGTTCAAAAAATGGTGAAGGCAAAAGATAAAGGTGCGGTACAAGAACTCGAAGCACTCGAAATCGTGCGAGATGTTCTTGAATCAGAGCGTCCGGCACGTGTCGCTGAATTATCAGAAGATCAACTCGCGATCGTCAAACACTTCCAATTGCTTACGATGAAGCCGATGCTTTACGTGGCGAACGTGAGTGAGGATGAAGTGGCAGATGCCGATTCGAACGAATTTGTACAAGCAGTCCGTGATCATGCAGCAACAGAAGGGTCGAAAGTCATCGTCATCTGTGCACGAATCGAAGAAGAAATTTCAGAACTCGAACCGGAAGAACGCCTCGAGTTCTTACAAGATCTCGGGATCGAAGAGTCAGGACTTGATCAATTGATCCGTGCGGCTTACTCGACACTTGGCCTTGCGACATACTTCACGGCAGGTGAGAAGGAAGTTCGTGCTTGGACGTTCAAACAAGGGATGAAAGCCCCACAATGTGCCGGTGTCATCCACTCTGATTTCGAACGTGGATTCATCCGTGCCGAGGTCGTGTCGTATGACGACCTTTCAGCAGCAGGAAACATGACGACGGTGAAAGAACAAGGGAAACTTCGTTCAGAAGGAAAAGAATACGTCTTCCAAGATGGCGACGTTGTCACGTTCCGCTTCAACGTATAAGTTGATTTACGGAAACGTATTGTAAAAGTTAAGGAAGTTTGATAGTATATTATGACGTGAGTAAAACAATTGTTTGCTCCTTGCTCCTACAACCGGTAGGGGCCGTTAGTCCAAGAGGAGGTGAAAGATAATGCGTAAATACGAACTTCTTTACATTATCCGTCCATCAGTTGATGAGGAAGCGAAGAAAGCTTTAATCGAGCGCTTCAACAACGTCATCACTGAAAACGGTGGTACTGTTGAAAAAACAACAGACATGGGTAAACGTCGTTTCGCTTATGAAATCAACAAGATGCGCGAAGGACACTACGTTCTTCTTAACATCGTTGCTGAACCTAAAGCGATCTTAGAAACAGAGCGTCTCATGAAGATCTCTGACGACGTTGTCCGTCAAATGACAACAAAAGACGAGCGTTAATCCTTAACGTTTCGTATCGTGAAAGGGGAGCTTGGAGATGATTAACCGAGTTGTGTTAGTTGGTCGATTGACTCGCGATCCCGAAATGCGTTATACGCAGAGCGGAATCGCCGTAACACGCCTTACTCTCGCTTGCGATCGTCCATTCGCTGGACAAGATGGGAAGCGCGAGACGGACTTTATTGATTGTGTCGTTTGGCGCAAACAAGCAGAGAACGTAGCACAATACTTGAAAAAGGGCAGCATGGCCGGCGTTGACGGTCGCCTTCAAATCAGTAGTTACGAAGGACAAGATGGCCAACGTCGTTACCGGGCAGAAGTAGTCGCAGACAGCGTACGCTTCCTTGAACCACGCGGAGCCTCAGGGCAACGTGAGCAAGCACCATCTGGAGATGTCTTCGGTGGTGGTGAATCAAGTGGATCAGGATGGGGCGCAGGAGCCGCTTCGACTTCATCTCAGTCCTCGAATTCGAATAAAGGTTTTGACGCAGATCCGTTCTCGGGTGGCGGCAAAATCGACTTGTCAGATGATGATTTGCCATTCTAATCATCATGGACAATAAAAACTAACCTATAAAGGAGGTCTTCACATGGCACGTCGTCCAGGAGGTCGTCGTCGTCGTAAAGTATGTTTCTTTACGTCGAACAACATCACTCATATCGATTATAAAGACGTAGAATTGCTCAAACGCTTCGTTTCGGAGCGTGGTAAAATTCTTCCACGTCGTGTGACTGGTACTTCAGCGAAATACCAACGTCCACTTACTGTCGCTATCAAGCGCTCACGTCAAATGGCTTTGCTTCCATACGTTGCAGAGTAATTGTTTGACGAACGGCTTATCCTCTTGGATAAGTCGTTTTTTTGTATTTCATCTCGTCTGTAAGTGTGTAAGTGAAACCGACGAATATGGTATGATAGAGCAGAAACCTTTACGATTCCATGGGTGAACATTACTCATTTTAGGAGGCATACATGCACAGTGGTGAAGCATTAACATCCGTGAAGAACCAATACGCGCGGCACATGATTCCATACGTGATTGGATTCCTTGTCTCGTTAGGATTGGCGTTCTACAACATTGTGGCGGCAATCACCCTGTTTATGGGCACGCTGATTTTTTTCATCTATCAGCAAGTGACGATGCGACGGGAGCGTAAAAATTGGGAACAGTATGTCCTCTCTCTCTCTCATCAAATCGAAGAGGTCGGAAAAGAAGCATTGACGACGATGCCGATTGGGATTTTAGTCTTTGACCAGGACCGACGGATCAGTTGGTATAACGAACAATCACGATTGATTTTCGAACTCGATATGGCGATTGGAATACCGCTTGATGCGCTCCATTCCGCCTTCGATGAATTGATTGAAGAAGAAGAGGATGAAGCCACGATTGAAGTGGGTGACCGTGTCTATCGTGTTTATTACAATCAAATCCATCAAACCCTCTATTTATTTGATATGACCGAAGAAGCGGAGATGGAACAAAAGTATGTTCAAACGCAGACGGTTATCGGTATTTTGTATTTAGATAACTATGACGAGATGTCGACTGCGGTGGATGAACAGGTCCGTAGTGAAGTCAATCGTCGGGTGACGGTGCTCCTCAATCAATGGGCGCAGCGGCATCATATCTACATGCGTCGTACAGCTGCGGACCGCTTTTTCCTCGTCATGAATGAACGGACGCTATCTGAACTTGAAAACAACCGCTTTTCAATCTTGGATGAAGTGCGTGATGCGACGAAGGAACAAAGAATCCCGTTGACGTTATCAATCGGGATTGGGTGCGGTGAAACGACATTGACGGAGCTCGGTAATCTCTCTCAGTCGAGTCTAGATTTAGGACTTGGCCGTGGTGGTGACCAGGCAGTCGTTAAGCGTCATAATGGGAAAGTTCGTTTCTTCGGCGGGAAGACAAATCCGACCGAGAAGCGAACTCGTGTCCGGGCACGTGTCATCTCGAACTCGATGCGTGACCTCATTCGGGAATCGAGCCGTGTCCTTGTGATGGGACATAAGAATCCAGATATGGACTCGCTCGGGGCTTCCATCGGTGTCATGAAATTGGCCGAGTTTGTCGGGCGCGAGGCGTATGTCGTCATTCCATCCGGTGAGACGAGTGTCGGCATTCAACGGCTCGTCCATGAAGTAGAGAACGATGACTCGTTATACAGCCAATTCTTGACCGAGTATGAGGCGCAGCCACTCATCGATGAACAGACATTACTCGTCGTCGTCGATACACACCGTCCGTCCCTCGTCATTTCAAAAGACATTTTGGATCGGTCGGAGCGGGTCGTCGTCATCGACCACCATCGTCGCGGGGAAGAGTTTATCGAAGATCCGGTTCTCGTGTATATGGAGCCTTACGCATCATCAACGAGTGAGCTCGTCACGGAATTGATTGAGTATCAGGCGGGAAGTCGAAAGCTCTCTATTTTAGAGGCAACGTCACTTCTCGCGGGGATCATGGTCGATACGAAAGGATTTACGCTCCGTACGGGATCCCGTACGTTTGATGCGGCATCCTTCTTACGGATTCAAGGTGCTGACACGGTTCTCGTACAGCACTTCATGAGACAAGATCTCGATGCTTATATCGAGCAGTCTCAGATTTTGAGAAACACCGAAATTTATGCAGGTGGGATGGCGATTGCGGTCGCTTCTGACGACGAGGCACACCATCAAGTGTTGATTGCTCAGTCTGCAGACCAGTTGCTGAATATGGAAGGCGTCAAAGCCTCGTTCGTCATCGCCGTCTTACCGGACGGACGTACGGGAATCAGCGCGAGGTCGCTCGGTGACGTCAATGTCCAGGTCATCATGGAAATGCTTGATGGCGGTGGCCATTTGACGAATGCGGCGACGCAACTTGAAGTGAGTCGCGAACAAGCGAACGTCATGTTGAAAGAGTCAATCGATCATTACGTAACAGATGAAACTGAAGGAGAGGAATTAGAATGAAAGTCATTTTGAAAGTTGATGTAAAAGGACAAGGGAAAGCTGGAGAAGTAAAAAACGTGGCAGACGCTTATGCTAAGAACGTCTTGTTCAAGAAAAACTTGGCAGTGGAAGCGACACCAGGAAACTTGAAGGCATTCGCGGCTAAAGAACGTCGTGCCGAAGAAGCAGCAGAAGAAGAGTTGAACGAAGCGAAACAACTCAAAGAAAAGCTTGAAAAAGAGACGATTGCCGTCACGACGAAAGCCGGTGAAGGCGGTCGCGTGTTCGGTTCGGTCACGAGCAAGCAAATCGCGGATGCCCTTAAATCAATGGGCTACAAAATTGATAAGCGTAAAATTGAACTCGAGCATCCGATCAAGGCGCTCGGTTTCACGAAAGTGCCAGTGAAGTTGCACCATGACGTCGTCGCGACGTTGAATGTACATGTACAAGAAGCTTGAAGGTGAGGTAGAGACGGATGAGTGATGCGATTCAAGTCAATACACCACCGCATAGCGTGGAAGCGGAGCAAGCCGTCTTAGGGGCAATCATCCTCGATTCGGATCGGTTGATTACGGCCTCAGAGCGGGTCGACCCGGACGACTTTTATCGTGTCAGCCACCAACGCATCTTTGAAGCGATGCTAAAAATCAATGATCGAGGCGAGCTCGTCGACTTGGTCACGCTCAGTTCCGAGTTACAGGCGCAAGGGATTTTGGACGAAATCGGGGGCCTCAACTATTTGGCTGAGGTCGCGGAATCCGTTCCCGCCATCGGGAACATCGGCTATTACTTGAACGTCGTCGACCAAAAGGCGGCACTCCGTCGCCTGATTCGAACTGCGACCAACATTGTCTCGGATGGTTATGAGCGTCAAGATGAGGTGGATTCTGTTTTATCTGATGCCGAGCGAAATATTCTAAAAGTATCGCAGCGAAAAGGACAATCGAGCTTCCACCCGATTGGTTCTGTCTTATCCGATGCGTACTCGACGATTGAAAAGCTGCATCAGTCGAGCGGTGAAATCACCGGGATTGCGACCGGGTTCACGGATTTGGATAAGATGACGGCCGGTTTCCAACGAAACGATTTGATTATCGTGGCCGCCCGTCCATCTGTCGGGAAGACCGCGTTCGCCTTGAACATCTCGCAAAACGTCGCGGTCCGTACGGGTGAGAACGTCGCCATCTTCAGTTTGGAGATGGGTGCCGAGCAACTCGTCATGCGTATGTTGTGTGCGGAAGGGAACATCGATGCCCAGCGCCTCCGGACCGGTCGTCTTGAAGCGGAAGACTGGGGTCGTCTCTCCCTTGCGATGTCGTCGCTCTCCCAAGCAGGCATCTACATCGACGATACACCGGGTCTTCGGGTCAACGAAATCCGAGCCAAATGTCGCCGATTGAAGCAGGAACATGGTCTCGGGATGATCATGATTGACTACTTGCAGCTCATCGTCGGGAACGGGAAACCGGGCGAGAACCGCCAACAAGAAGTATCGGAAATCTCACGTACGCTCAAAGCAATCGCACGGGAACTACAAGTACCGGTCATCGCCTTGTCTCAGCTCTCACGTGGCGTAGAGAGTCGTCAAGACAAGCGACCGATGATGTCCGATATCCGTGAATCGGGAGCAATCGAGCAGGATGCCGATATCGTCGCCTTCCTCTATCGTGATGACTATTACGATAAAGAGAGTGAAGACGCCAATACGATTGAAATCATCATTGCGAAACAACGTAACGGTCCGACCGGTACGGTCAAGCTCTCCTTCAGGAAAGAGTACAACAAGTTCGTCAATATGGAGACGCAAGCCTTCGCACCACCGATGTAACGTCGGTGGTGTCTTTTTTTGTATAGGATTAGATCAAAATGACGAACGAATAGTTACATCTTATATAAAACGTTCGGTATTCAATTGACTTTCTTGCTTTTCAAGTGTACACTTACGGATGGTTTGAACAGAACGTTGATTAATAAGGAGGATTCATTATGTCATCAGTAGTCGTAGTGGGAACGCAGTGGGGCGATGAAGGGAAAGGGAAGATCACCGATTTCTTATCGAAACAAGCCGAAGTCGTCGCGCGTTATCAAGGGGGAGACAACGCTGGTCACACGATCGTCTTCAATGATACGAAATATAAACTTCACCTCATTCCGTCTGGGATTTTCTATTCGGATAAGACGTGTGTCATCGGGAACGGGATGGTCGTCAACCCGAAATCACTCGTGACAGAACTCGCTTACTTACATGAACGGGGTGTGAGCACGGATAACCTCCGGATCTCGAACCGGGCGCATATCATCTTGCCATACCACCAGCTTCAAGATCGTCTCGAAGAAGAGGCGAAAGGTGACGCGAAAGTCGGTACGACACTGAAAGGAATCGGTCCAGCGTATATGGACAAGGCGGCACGTATCGGGATTCGCATCGCCGACCTTCTCGACAAAGAAGTGTTTGCGGAGAAGCTAAAGACTGTACTTGAACTAAAAAATCGCATGTTCGTGAAAATGTATGAAGTCGATCCAATCGAGTTCGATGACATCTTTGAAGAATACTACGCGTATGGTCAACAGTTCGCGAAATACGTGTGTGATACATCGGTCGTGTTGAACGATGCGCTCGACGAAGAGAAAAAAGTTCTCTTTGAAGGGGCTCAAGGGGTCCTTCTCGATATCGACCATGGAACGTATCCGTTTGTCACATCGTCGAATGCTGCATCAGGCGGCGTATCGAGTGGTGCCGGAATCGGGCCATCGAAGATTCATCACGTGGTTGGTGTCTGTAAAGCATATACGTCACGCGTTGGAGACGGTCCGTTCCCGACAGAGCTCGACGATGAGATCGGTCATACGATCCGTGAAGTCGGGAAAGAATATGGAACGACAACAGGTCGTCCACGCCGTGTCGGCTGGTTCGACTCGGTCGTCGTGCGTCACTCACGCCGCGTCAGTGGGATCACAGATCTTTGCCTCAACTCCATCGATGTATTGACTGGTCTTGAGACGCTCAAGATTTGTACATCGTATGAGTATGAAGGAAAGCATCTTGACGAGTATCCACCGAACTTCCGCGTCCTTGAGAAGTGTGTACCGGTATACGAAGAGCTTCCTGGCTGGACAGAGGATATCACAGGGGTTCGTCGCTTTGAAGACCTTCCGGAGAACGCACAGCGTTACGTGCGTCGCATCGAGGAATTGACAGGAATCGAATTGTTGACGTTCTCGGTCGGACCGGCTCGTGAACAGACAGTCATCTTGCGTGATATTTACGAAGCATAAGAAAGGGAGCCACCGGGCTCTCTTTTTCTATTTCCACGGAAATGGACCACGCTTTCTAAGCTGTTTAAAAAGAGTTACAATGTAGGCATGTACGTTTAATGATAAGAGGAGGACTCACTGAATGGATCGTACGATTTTAGTGGTAGATGACGAACAACCAATCGCAGATATATTGAAGTTTAAACTTGAAAAAGAAGGTTACCAGGTGCACGTTGCCTATGACGGTGAAGAAGCACTCGTCAAAGTAGAAGAGATTCAACCGGATCTCATCTTGCTCGACATCATGCTTCCGCTCAAAGACGGCATGGAAGTATGCCGTGAGGTGCGGAAGAAATACGATATGCCGATCATCATGTTGACGGCAAAAGATTCCGAGATCGACAAAGTACTCGGACTAGAGCTCGGCGCAGACGATTACGTCACAAAGCCGTTCAGCTCACGTGAATTGTTAGCCCGTGTCAAAGCGAACATGCGACGTCATGCGACAGCACCGGCGCCAGAAGCAAAAGGAGCCAACGCGAACGATATCGTGATCGGCGACTTGACGATTCATCCGGATTCGTACATGGTGACGAAACGGGATGAGAAGATCGAATTGACACATCGCGAATTCGAATTGATTCATTACCTCGCCCAAAACATCGGGCAAGTGATGACGCGGGAGCACTTGCTCCAAACGGTATGGGGCTATGATTACTTCGGTGATGTGCGTACCGTGGATGTCACAGTACGTCGTCTTCGTGAAAAAGTTGAGGACAATCCATCGACTCCGACGTATATCATTACGCGTCGTGGCGTCGGGTATTATTTGAAGGCAGGAGAAGAAGATTAAACGATGAAACGGACGAACTTCTTTAAATCAATCCAGTGGAAGCTCGTCGTTATCTATGCGCTGCTCATTCTCGTTGCGATGCAAGTCATCGGCGTGTACTTTGTGCGTTCTTTGGAACGGCAATACATCAACAACTTCTCGCAGTCACTTGTCGACCGGGCGAATCTACTGAGCTATAACATCAGTGAGGGGACTGCCGCGAACGAGAGTGACTTGACCACGGACCAGCAGTTGAACCAGTTACTGGATCAGCTGCTGTCTGAATTTACAGAGAGCACGACGCTAGCTGACGACATTCGAGAAGTCCAAATCATCGACACGAACAGTGTCGTCCGGGCAACCTCGAACCAAAATAATCAAAGTCTCGTCGGACAACGGACCGCGAGCACGTTCATTCAAAAGTCATTCGCGACAGGCGGGGCGCAAGAGACGCTCGTCTATGAAGATTCAAATGACCGAATGCGCGTCGTTGCCGTTCCGATCAAGTCGGAAGTGGACGGTACGACGACCGGGATGATCTATATCGAGGCATCGATGAAGTCCATCTACAACCAGATGGAACAAGTGACACGTATCCTCGCAACAGGGACGTTGATCGCACTCATCATCACCTCGTTCCTCGGAATCCTTTTATCTCGAACCATCACGCGACCGATTGCCGATATGCGGAGGCAGGCTGTCGAGATGCGGAAAGGGAACTTCTCCCGGAAAGTTAAAGTGTATTCGGATGACGAGGTCGGTCAACTCGCGTATGCGTTCAACGAATTGACGGATGAGTTGATGGAGGCGAACGCGACGACGGAAGCCGAACGACGCCGCTTGACGAGTGTCCTCGAGAACATGTCGGACGGTGTGGTCGCGACCGACCGCTCGCTACGGGTCATCTTGATGAACGACCAGGCGCGCGACATGATTGGGGTCGATGAAGAAGAGGCGATGGGGACGAATCTACAAAATCTCCTCGCATTCGAAGAGGAAATCATTATTCCGGAAGACGGCACGATGCCGACAAAACTGATTGACCTCAGTACGGACGAAGAATTATTCCTCGTTCGTGCCTATTTCTCACCGATTCAAAAACATAGCGGACCGATCACAGGTCTCATCGTCGTCCTGCATGACGTCACGGAACAAGAACAGGTCGAACAGGACCGCCGTGAATTCGTTGCGAACGTCAGTCATGAATTGCGGACGCCGCTCACGACGATGCGTAGTTACTTGGAGGTTCTTGCAGAAGGGGCTTATCAGGATGAGGAATTGGCGCCACGTTTCTTAGAGACGACACAAAACGAGACGGAGCGGATGATTCGCCTCGTCAATGACTTGTTGCAGCTCTCGAAGATGGACAGTAAAGAATATAAGATGCAGAAGGTGAAGTTCGACTTCGTGCAGTTCTTTAACGATATCATCGACCGTCATGAGATGACGAAAGGGGAGGCGATTCAATTCCGTCGCAAACTGATGAAGCGTCGCGTCTACGTGCATGCCGATCAAGATAAGATGACTCAAGTCATCGACAACATCATCACGAACGCCATCAAGTTCTCACCAGAAGGTGGGACGATTACGTTCCGGACGATGCTTCGGGCGAAACGCCTCGTCATCGGCATCAAAGACGAAGGGGTCGGGATTCCGAAGTCGAACTTAAAGAAAATTTTCGAACGTTTCTATCGTGTCGATAAGGCGCGGGCGCGTAACATCGGCGGTACCGGACTCGGTCTATCGATTGCCAAGGAAGTTGTATCCGCTCACGGTGGCGACATCTGGGCAGAGAGTGAATTTGGAAGAGGTACAACGATTTACTTCACAATCCCGTTCGATACGATTGTGGAGGTGAATGATTGATGAAACGGTTTACGATTGCAAAGCCGGAACTGTGGAAGTCGTTCATTTTGCTCACGTTAATCGTCACGTCGATTGTTCAAACCATCATCTTGTGGGACTACCATCCCACGTATCAGGCCGTCCAATCTGAAACGCAACTCACGACGGTGGACGAGTCATTGCAGCGTCGAGCGGACCAGGTCATCATTCCCGTTCAAGCGGTCGTGCATGACAACAATGCTGTGTTCGCTTCAAAGAATACACCGAAGCAACTGATGCGTGTCATTCGGGATTCGTTTGAAGCGAGTGAGTTCAAGCCGCTCGCTGTGAAAAACGTCCCGAGTTTCTATACGGATATCAACGAGGGACTGGAGTTGATCTTACCGGAGGCCTACTATGCGGACACGCTCAGCTATATGCTTCCGGGAACGTATAGTCTGTCTGGGAAGATTCCACAGCGAATCCTCATCTATATGGATGACAGTGCGTTCAACATTCGTGCCATCATGAGCGACCAGTCCATTTGGGAGGGGAAGTTGACGAAAGTCGGAAACGGCGATGTGAACAGTCTTTTCTTAAAAAACTCGAGTCGAACGATGAAGCGCGTGACGTATTCGGATGAACGCGTGAATTACATCCCGGTCGTCGGACCTGAGATGAATGAGTTGTTCGCGTATGACGTGTCGTCGATTCAAATCGACACTCGTCTCGACTGGATGCGAGATACGTTCTTCCCAGGTGACCCGAACGTTCAAGAAGTCGACCCGGCAAGCTCGGTCGGGGCGTTGACGAATGGTGTCAGTGTGGCCGAATATGATGCGAAACTGAACGCCAGTCGCTATCGAAACCTGTCTCGGAATAGCACCGAGCGTGATACAGCAATCGGGTTAGATTCCATTGTGGAATTCGTGAACTTCCACGGGGGATGGGTCGATGAAGCGTCTGAGAATCAAGGGCTGTCCCTTCGATTCGATGCCATCACACCGGCCAATAAAGGATTTGAAACGACCGTGTTCCGTTTTCACGTGAAAGGGTATCCCGTCTTCAGTCAGCGTGAGGCGTTTATCAACAACGATGCCATCGACTTATCCACATTACGTGTGGAAAACGACGGGGCACAGGTCCGGTCAATCACACGTAACCACTTGGAAATCGATCGCCTAATCACAGTCGGCACGACAGAGTTGGCTGATGCGGATGAGGTGCTCGGTACGCTCATCAACTCCGGACGATTTGAGAACGTGACCGAGATTCGAATCGGTTATGAGATCGAATATAACGAGGACACGAGCCGCTATGTGACGTTTTCACCGAACTGGTTCGTGCGTGAGGCGGGCCGTTGGGTCCCATATAATCAAGGAGACGATTGGACAGAAAGGATGATGTATCGTGGATTGGAGTAAAGCGAAATCAATTTTAATCTTCGCATTCCTCGCCTTGAACATCTATCTGTTGTTTCAATTGCTGACGGAAACATGGGCGACCGAAGTCGTGACGAATGACAACACCTCGATCACGCAGATTTTAGACCAGCGGAATGTCGATCCGGCAAAATTGCCACGGATGGGTCGAGATATCGGCTATTTGACGGGTTCGTCTGAAGAGATGTCAGCTGCAATGATCACGAAAAATCGGGAGGCGCAGCTCGCGACGACGCTCGACAACATGCAACTCGAAGTCGAGTTGAAACAACCCGTGCCGCTCGATGCGAAGGATTTGCGGACGACCGCTTCGACGTTTGTGGCGGAGTATGTTCCGTTTGGAAACGAGTACGCCTACTGGCGCTACGATGAAAAAACGAGACAGGTTGCTTTCGTACAAACATTCGAGGACAACAAGATTTTTTCAGCACCTGAAGTCGAGGGTGGCACGGAAATGTACATCGGTCCGTCCCTCATCCTCATTCAGTTGAACGAGTCGTTCGAAGTGACGGATTATAAACAGCGTCATTTAAAAGACCTCTCCTCAAAAACGCAAGATGATCTCGTGTTGACGGCCAGTGAAGCCATCTCACAACTCGCGTCTCGGAAGTACTTCCAACCGAATCAGGAGATGCGGGCCATCAATACCGGATTTTACAGTTTACCGCTCGACAGCTCTGGCAGTTTGATTATCATGCCACCGCTTTGGTCGATCGGGATTGATGATCAGGTCTACTTCGTCAATGCAATCGATGGAACAGTCGAGCACGTGGAGTTTGAAACGAAAGAATGAAAGGAGTGATTGCGTGACTTTACAGTATAGTGTGTTAGCGAGCGGGTCGACCGGAAACGCCCTCTATATCGAGACGGAACGGACGAAGCTGCTCGTCGATGCCGGATTGACTGGAAAAGCGATGCAACAGCGCATCGAAGCCATCGGTCGGTCATTTGACGGAATCGACGCACTGCTCGTCACCCATGAGCACTCCGACCATATTAAAGGTGTCGGGATATTAGCACGTAAGTATAATTTACCGATTTATGCGAATGCGAAGACATGGGCGGCGATGGAATCACTGATTGGAAAGATTGATCCTGCCTTGAAGTTTCAAATCGAAGTCGGAGATGTGAAACAGTTCGGGGATATTGAAATCGAGACGTTCAACGTGAGCCATGATGCGGCAGACCCGATGTTTTATCAGTTTGCCCATGACGGGAAACGATTAGCCCATATCACCGACACGGGTTATGTCTCGGACCGGATGAAAGGAATCATCCGTGGAGCGGACGACTTCATCTTTGAGTCGAACCATGACGTCTCGATGTTGCAGATGGGGCGTTATCCATGGAGTGTCAAACGACGAATCCTCGGCGACTATGGCCACGTCTCGAACGAGGATGCAGCCATCGCGATGAGTGAGGTCATCGGTGACCGCACGAAACGGATCTATTTGGCCCATTTAAGTAAAGACAACAATATGAAAGAGCTCGCACAGATGAGCGTCTCACAAACACTCGGCATGCGAGACGTCGACTTAGGTCGAATCAAATTGTGCGACACGGACCCGACAATCCCCACTTCACTCGTTTCTTTATAAGGAAACTTGGGAAAAGACAGTTATCACACTGTCTTGAAGGGGGGACGCGTCGTGAACGAAGAGAGACACCATGAGTATGAACCTCAAGACGTCGAACCTGAAGTACACGAAGCAACAGAAGAGAAATCGACGTATCCGTCTCGGAGCGAATGGCGACCGAAGCAAGAGGAGCACGTACGCCATAAGCCGAGACCAAATATAAAACCGTTGTTACTCGGAGGGGTTGGCGGATTCTTAGGAGCGGCTTTGTTTTTTGTCATCGTGATGCTCTGGGATTCGCCGACCTCTCGTTTTGTGACGAATGAACTGACGCGGACCGAACAGGCCGTCACCATCACCGAATCGGACGTCACGACCGCTGTCCTTGGGGCGAAGACGTCCGTCGTCAGCATCACCAATATCCAGCGTGCGTTCACCTCGGACTCGCAATGGGAGGCGGGTGCCGGCTCTGGCGTCATCTATAAAGTAGAAGGAAACACGGCCTATATCGTCACGAACTTCCACGTCATCGAAGAAGCGGACGAGGTCAACATCGCCTTTTCCGATGGCCAAATCGCATCGGCAACCATTTTAGGCGAAGACCCGCTCAACGACTTGGCTGTCGCCGAGGTCGAGTTGCCGAAAAATATCGATGTGGAGCCGATTGTCCTCGGGGACTCCACCGTCCTCCAGGCCGGTGAGACCGTCATGGCCATCGGAAATCCGCTCGGTGTCTTCTCAAACTCGGTCACCCGTGGTATCGTCAGTGGTGTCGAGCGGACGGTGCCGGTCGATACGAACAGCGACGGCTTGATGGATTATAACGCGGAAGTCATTCAAACGGATGCGGCCATCAACCCGGGAAATTCGGGTGGTGCGCTCATCAACATTCGTGGAGAGCTCGTCGGAATCAATTCGATGAAAATCGCCGAGGCGAGCGTAGAAGGGGTTGGATTCTCCATTCCCGTCAACGTGGCGCTACCGGTCATTGACATGTTAGAACGCGACGGCAAAGTGACGCGGGCACAGCTCGGTGTCACGATTCAGGAAGTCATCGCCGTACCCGGAAACGTCCGAGAAGAGTATGGAATCTCCTTCGACCAGGAAGACGGTGTCTTCGTCGAAGAAGTGACACCGGGTAGTCCGGCTGAAGAAGCGGGACTACGTGTTGGAGATGTCATCACGAAAATCGGAGACCGGGAGATCAAACGATACGTCGATTTACGCGATGCGTTATATCGGGACGCGACGGTCGGTGATACAATCTCCATTGAGTATTTACGTCGCGGAGAAGCAAGCGAAACCGAGGCGACATTAACTGAAGCAACATAAAGAAGCGGCGACGCTTCTTTTTTAAGGAGGAAAAACTGTGGAAAAAAAAGTATGCAAGGAACATGTTGAAATCGCTTTAGACATCATTGTGGATGAAACAGGTGAATACCCGTTGCTAGAGGAACTATCCACAAGTGAACACGTGACATGTGAGTTCTGTGAAGCCGATGCAACATATATTGTGTCAAGCAAAAACTAATTATCAACATGTGGATTTGTGGATAACTCTGTGGATAACCCTATGGATAACTCCAAAAAAACTGTGGAAAAAGGAAGAATTGGATGAATATTTCAATTATCACGGTCGGCAAACTGAAAGAAAAATATTTAAAACAAGGAATTGCCGAGTATACAAAGCGGCTGTCTGCCTACGCAAAAGTGCAGGAAATCGAGGTCTCAGACGAAAAAGCACCCGAGCATTTGAGTGAGGCAGATATGTTACTAGTAAAACAAAAGGAAGGCGAGCGGATTTTGGCGAAGATATCCCCAGATACGCACGTCATCGCCTTGGCGATTCAAGGAAAGCAGCGGACGAGCGAAGAGTTCGCCCGTGAACTCGATCAACTCGCGACGTATGGAAAGAGTAAAATCGCCTTCGTTATCGGAGGATCGCTCGGTCTGTCGGACGATGTGATGAAGCGAGCCGATGATACGATTTCGTTCTCGAAGATGACATTCCCCCATCAACTCATGAAGCTCGTGTTGTGTGAACAGATATATCGGGCATATCGAATCAATCGGAATGAGCCGTATCATAAATAAACGTTATTTCTGAGGTACAGATATTAATGAACTCTCTTCTCTTTGTTATTTACGTGAAGCAAATGAATTTAACAACAGCGAAGAACGTGACTATTCATGAAAATCATCTAAGCTGGACCTCAAATTTAGGTTGTTAATTTGGCTATTAATACAAAATTTGAGGTCATGGATGATATATGAATTACAAATGTTTGGTTGTACACTGTAGATTACACTGAAATACGCTTCGCTACTCTATCTAAAAATCTTTTTCTTCGATGATCTTTCCCACTACTCGTAAACGGACTATTCAACCATTTCACATTTTTAAGTCCAATCCCTTTGAATGTTCTACGAATAAGAGTTCCTTCAATGGGATTCCCGGCCAAAAATTTTAAATACCACGTTGGCACTTCCGAAGTAGAAATGACAGTAGTTTTTTTAATATGAGTAAGTAATCCTTTCAATCCAGTAGATTCCTCTACATAGGCAAAATTTTTTAACATGACCTTGTCAAGAAACCCTTTCAAAATAGCTGGAACATCAAACCACCAAACAGGGAAAATAAAAACTAATTCATCACTGTCGCTTAGCATCTCCTGATATTGATTCACTAAGGGATCTCGGGATTGACCTTGCGAATAAAGAGATAAGTCAGATTCACTTAAGACAGGATTAAATTGATCCTTATTTAAATCAATGATTTGGTAATCTTTTTTCCGACGGACTAACTGTTCAATTGTTGTATCCATAATAGATTTATTGAAACTACCATGCCATGGATGAGCAAGAATGATTGTTGTTTTCATAGGTAACCCTCCTACTATTTTTAGAATTTAAATAACCTTTAATTTGAGCATATGCTTTTATTTGAACAATTGCTCAAATAATATATCTGGAATATAATGTTAGTGTAGACGCTAGGTCAATAAGTAGAGAGGTATTTATACAAATCCCTCATTTTGTACAAATTAAGGAGTACTTATGCTAAAGCAACAACCTATAAATATGAATTCTAAGAGATCAATCAATCTTTTAGTGAATACTATGTTGGAATTAATGCATCGAACGAATTTTACGAATATCACCATATCAGAACTTACTAAAACTGCGGGATTGGCGCGAAATACATTTTATGCTCACTTTGATACGAAAGAAGATGTACTAACTTATCATATGTATCATATATTTCGACAGAGGACTCAACTTGCCTCAACAGAAGCGAAACAGGAACAACTTGATTTCGATACGTTATATTTTGAAATATGGAGTGACAACATCGAGTTCTTAAATCTCTTAAAAGAAAATGATTTACTTCCGATTTTAAATCGCTTTGAGGAACATTTCGATTTACTTTGTACAGATTTTCAAATTTATGAGAATTGCAATGTATCTGAAAAAGCAGAAGTCTATGCGAATGCGGTATACGCGGATTCATTAGCAAGTATTGTGAAAAGGTGGATGAAGACCGGCATGAAAGAAACTCCACAAGAGTTAAGTAATATTTTTAAAGAGTTTATACGATGAACATTGTTTACGAAATTTGCTCGGACTCTAAGCGTGATTACGGAACTAAAAAAGTATTTGGCGACGAATAATACTAAATGGTGAGTAGGTGGGTCTAAAAACCATCTACTTTTTCATTTAGAAAAATAATTTAATTGAATAAAAATTAAATTTATGGAATTAAAGTAGATATAATATGTATATGAAGGGTTAATTACATAATTTTAGAAGGTACTTGAATACATAAAAAGGAGATTGATTATGAAAAGAATGATTGGAAGAGTCTCATTTGTTTTACTCACACTCGTCTTGATTGGTGTCATTGCGATTGTAGTGATCAAGCCGAGTGTATTTTCAACTAATCAACAGGCTGATGTATCGCTCGTCAAAGATCGACTCGTCGAATTGACGGAGTTGACAACGTTAAAATATGAATACAGCAACGTCATTGTCAGTCGAAACACGACATCCGTATCGTTGATCGGATTAAAGGATGTCAAACTAGCGGAAGCAATCAAGCTGATTGAATACTCAGGATACCTCAAAGCAGGTACGGATCTCTCTAACATGGAGGTCTCTTACAATGACACGACTGAGAAATTGACTGTCACTGTACCGCACTCAACCATTTTAGACAACGTAGCGAATACGGATGATGCTGTAGTGACAGATGTAAAAGGGACACTTTTTTCTGACTACCCCTCGCAATTGATTTTTGATGAAATCAATAAAGAGAAGGAAAATATGGAAAAGACTAAGATTGACCAGGGCTTGCTGACAGAGGCGGATAAACGCATTGAAGCGTTCTTGACAGAGTTTTTAAAGAATAGCGGTTATGAAACGGTAGCAATCGAATTCAAATAATCGTTATATCATGATGACGCGATAGGTTGAGAAGATGGTGCCAGAAGTGTAAGAGGCAGAACCACTCGATTTATAACTCGAATATGTTTTATCATCACCTGAGATCGCATCGTAACGATGTGGTCTTTTTCATGCATAAAATCGCTCAACTCCAAGCTTTTCCTCCTATGAAGAATTGAGGATTTCGAAAAATTGTGATAGAATCACAAGGCAAATGATTATCATTATCAGTCAATAAGAATAGATGGAATCGAACAGGTTGAGTGAATGTGAAAGGATGAATACAATGAGCACGCTTGAAGCATACAACATGGCATTTCGAAACGGATTGGAACTAGAGGACGATGTGGTTCTCGAAGAGATGAAGCTGGGGGAATCGACAGAGTGGGATTCGATTGGACATATGACCCTCATCGCCGAAATCGAGGACGCGTTTGACGTATATATTGACTCGGATGAAATGACAGAGTTCCATTCGTATCAGTCTGGTATTGCGTTGTTGCAACGCCTCGGTGTGGACATCCAATCATGATGCTTTTTCAAACACTCGAGCAGTACACGAATCGTGAGGCGGTCTATGCGGACCGCTCTTATTCATATAGAGAGATGTTGGAAGTCGGGGACTCGATTTGTCAGGAGGTCGGCGAACGGTCGCTCGTCTTCTGCTTATGTGCCAACCGAGTCGAGTCGCTCTTCGGATATATCGGCTTTCTCCGTGGACGGGTCGTCCCGGTCTTGCTCGATGCAGATATTCCAGTAGAACAATTACAGAAGTTGATGGAACGGTATCAACCGACTCACGTCTGGGCTCCGGAGACAAGGGAGGATTTGGCGAACTCGTTGGATGCCTTCTATGGCTATGGTGGCTACGCCTTATTTGAAACCGAAACATCGGTTCGCCACCAACTTCATGAGGAGCTTGCCCTTCTGTTGACGACATCAGGTAGTACCGGAAGTCCGAAACTTGTTCGCCTCACATACAAAAATCTGATGGCGAACGCTTCATCCATCATCGACTATCTCGACATCGATCAAACGGATAAACCAATCACGACACTTCCGATGAACTATTCGTATGGACTCTCCATCATCAACAGTCATCTGTTGAAAGGAGCGACCCTCATCCTGACAGACCGCTCGATCGTTCAAAAGGAGTTTTGGGAGCTGTGTCGTGCCGAGCAGGCGACGACGTTTGGTGGGGTCCCGTTTCATTATGAGATGTTGAAACGATTGAAGTTTGAGACGTACGACCTCCCAAGTCTGAAGAAGTTGACGCAAGCGGGTGGCAAGTTGGACTCGAAGCTTGCGCAGCACTTCGCAACGGTATGTGCAGAGAAAGGGATTCAATTTTTCATCATGTACGGTCAGACGGAGGCGACGGCCCGGATGTCGTATTTATCGGATCAGATGCATGCGAAAAAAGAAGGAAGCATCGGGATTGCCATCCCTGGTGGAACGCTTACGTTGCGTGACGAATCCGGAAATGACATCAAAGATGCGAATGTGATAGGCGAGTTGGTATATCAAGGCGACAACGTGTCGTTTGGGTACGCGACCTCGTTAGCGGACCTTTCAAAAGGTGATGACAACCAAGGTGTCTTGCGTACGGGTGACATGGCGTATCGCGACGAGGATGGATACTTCTTTATCGTCGGTCGAATCAAGCGCATGATCAAACTGTATGGCAGTCGAATCAGCCTAGACGAAGTCGAGGCGCTCCTTCGAGAGCATGGACATGACTGCGTCTGTGCCGGCGAAGACGACCAGTTATACGTGTATACGTTACAAGATGACGTCGCACGCATTCAAAAAATCATCAAAGAACAAATCAAGGTGAAAGGTGTTCGAGTGATGCAGATTGACGAGATTCCGCGGAATGCGTTCGGGAAGATTCGTTATGCCGCATTGCCGAAGCGAGAACTTGTGACCACCTGATTGTCAGGAATCGGTACATCGTCAAGTTTCATAACATCAGGTGGTAAAAATGACTTTTATTTCGATTGAATTTCTCTTATTTTTGACACTCATCGTTGGAACGTACTATATGGTTCCACATCGATACCGTTGGGTGCTCCTTTTGTTGGCGAGCTATGTCTTTTACGCCACGTTGAGCGTTCAATTCATCCCGCTCCTGCTGATCAGTACCGCTTTCACCTATGTGATTGGAATTCTGATTGAGAAACAGGAGAAGAAGGAGCAGAAAAAACGGCTCATGTGGGTCGGTGTCTCGGTGCTCGTCTTCTTCCTCGGATGGTTTAAGTATTTTAATTTCGTCAATGATTCGCTCCGTTCGTTCGCCACATGGAGCGGATTCGATTATGACGTCCCGTATAAAGAAATCGTCTTACCATTGGCCATCTCGTTCTATACGTTCCAGGCTATCAGTTACGTCGTGGACGTCTCGCGCGGGAAGCAAAAGGCGGAGCGTCATTATGGCTATTTCTCGGTCTATTTCGCCTTCTTCCCGCAACTTGTGGCGGGTCCGATCGAGCGGGCGAAAAAACTGTTGCCGCAGTTGAAGACGGAGCAACATCTCGACTATGACAACATCAGCTACGGCATCCAGCGCATCATTTGGGGTTTCTTCAAGAAGACATTGATTGCCGATCGGTTGGCCCCGATTGTTGCAAGTGTGTTCAATAGCCCGGACCCGACCGGTTCGGAGATTGTGCTCGCGACGATGTTGTTCTCGATTCAACTGTTCGCGGACTTCTCGGCATGCAGTGACATCGCGATTGGCTGTGCACGCTTACTCGGGATTCGCTTATCGGAAAACTTCAAGCAACCCCACTTCGCCGTATCGATTGCCGACTTCTGGAACCGCTGGCATATCACGCTTTCGATGTGGCTACGGGATTATATCTTCATGCCGCTCGCAAAAGGAAAGAAGAAGCGCGAACAGATTTATGGTGCCATCCTTGCAACGTTTTTAGTAAGTGGAATTTGGCACGGAGCCGCATGGAACTTCGTTTTATGGGGACTCATTCATGGAATCTATCGCGTGTTCGGTGACCATACGAAACAGCAGCGTGAAAAAATGGCGTCATGGGTCGGATTTGACCGTGTGCCGACACTGCATCGGTGGTGGAAAATCGCCATCACGTTCCAGCTCGTCTGCTTCTCACGGGTATTCTTTCAGTCGCATTCGATGGCGGAGGCGTTCTCGCATGCCAAACTATATGTGACACCGTCTTCGTGGGCACCGTCAGGCATGATGCAGGCGATTCAAATGTTCTCATTGCTCGATTTGATCATCTTCCTCGTCGTTTTTGTCGTCGTTCACTTGTTCCAACATATTGAACGGTCGAATGGATCGGCTTGGGACTGGATGGCGCGTCAGTCTGCCGTGACGAGCGTGGCCATCAACTTGTTCTTGATTGTCTCGGCGTTCTTGTTTGGCGTCTCGAGCCAAGGATTTGTATACGGTGGGTTCTAAGATGGATGGAAAGGAATTAGCATGAAGCGTTTAGGAATCAAAATAGGTGTCGTGTTACTCGTCATCATCGCAATCTTCATTCCCGTCAACGAGTTCGTGAAAGAGTCGTGGGAGTATAATAATAACCGAGCTGTCCTTGCCTTCAAGGAAGACCCTCACCCGGTCGACATCATCAATCTCGGGACGTCCCATGCGATGTACGGATATTCTTTCAAGTCGCTTGGATTGTCGCATCTGGATTTAGCGTTACCGAGTCAACCGATCGAATATGACTTAAAGATGTTGAAAGAATATGATGAACATCTGAAGCCAGGTGGGGTCGTGATTGTCTCGTTATCACAAATCACGTTCAGCAATTCGGACGTCGGTCGGAAAGAAAACTACTATCGCGTGTTGAAACGGGAAGACTTGGAGTCGGTCAGTTGGTTCAACTACTATACGCACGAACGCTTCCCTGCATTAAACAGTGGGAGTGCCTACGCTGCCATTTCCCGGGAAATCCGAGATTTTCGCTTTGATGTGCATAAGCCATGGGAAAATGGTGGGCTGAATTATTCCGAGCGTAAGTTTGAAGAAGTGGCCGCTCAATACGAGAATGCCGTGAACAATCAAGAGATTGAAGAGAATATGGCATATTTACAAGACATCATCGATTACTGCAAGAAGCAAGGCTATCGCGTCGTCTTAGCGATGGAGCCGGTCCATTCGTCGTATCATGCGTATTTCGACGAAGCGGTCATGGAACGCCTCGTGTTTCAGCATTTAGAAAAATTGGATGTCGATGTCCCATTTCTTAACTATATGGGGGATGAACGGTTCATTCACAAACAATCCTTCTTCCATAATCCGGACCATTTGAATGGGGACGGGCGAAAGTTATTGTCTACGCTTGTTTATGAAGATTTGAAGCGGTTGGGGTATGTACAAGGAAAATAATCTGATTTTCATTCAAAAAACGATGCTCGCAAAAGTCCAAAATACCGCTAGCATAGATGTATATGTAATAAATACAGTCTTGCCTGACACTTGTTGCTTAGAGAAACGTTGGAATAATCGATTGGCAATCGTCTGACCGATGACGACAGATAGAAAGATAATCACCATTTCAGTGAATAGTGAAAAGTCGTTACGGAAAATAAACATCATTGCGACAAAGAGAATCATGGAACTGGCTAGCGTGATGAAGAAACGTTGTTTATTCAAGTGAATCTCTCCTTTCTCTCATTGATACGTGTATGCTGAAGAAAAGATTCAACGAAATGGGGGATGGTTCCAATCGAAACAATCTATTTAGCCGGAGGATGTCTATGGGGCGTCCAGGCATTCGTGAAGACGTTACCCGGCGTCCTCTCGACCGAAGCAGGTCGGGCAAATGGGACGACGGGCACGTTGGATGGGGAATATGACGGATATGCGGAATGTGTCAAAACGACGTTCGATCCGGATGTGGTGACGGTCGAAAAATTGATGCACTATTTATTTGAAATCATCGACCCATACAGCATCAATCAACAAGGAATCGATGTCGGCGAGAAGTATCGGACGGGTGTCTACAGTGAGGAGTCACGACACTTGATGGAGGCGCAAGCGTTTATTGATCGACGATCGGATGCGGAACGAATTGCTGTTGAAGTGAAGCCGCTCACGAACTATGTGCGAAGTGCGGACGAACACCAGGACCGTCTGACGCGTTGTCCGGACGATTATTGTCATATCCCGAAAGACTTATTAACAAAATATCAGAACGTTTAATTATCAAAGGCGTCTCTTCTGAGATGCTTTTTTTCATTTATTCCCAAATGAGTAAAGCTAAATGGATGCGTTTCATGTCTAATGAGTGTAAGGGAAAAAACGAAAAGGGAGGACGTTCGATGAAACGTCTCATTCAGAAAGCGCAACGAGGTAATGATCAGGCTTTCTTAAAGATCTTTCAGCATTACGAGGCCGACCTATATCGGATGGCCTATGTATACGTCAAAAATCCGGATGATGCGCTCGACGTCGTGCAAGAAGTCGCCTATCAAGCCTTTAAAAAAATCGGAACGTTACGGGAACCACAATTTTTGAAGACATGGCTGATGAAGATCGCCATCAACTGTGCGCTCGATGTCATGAAGAAGAGGCAAAATGTGATTCACTTGAATGCCGATGTGGAAGAGGCGTTCGGGAGTGAACAAGCAGATCTTGCCATAACGATGACACTCGCTGACATGATGGATTCCCTTCATGAGGATGAACGCAGTGTGGTCGTATTGAAATATTATCAGGACTACACGTTTCAACAAATCTCAGATTTATTGGAATGGCCGATTGGTACGGTGAAGACAACCTTGTATCGGGCCGTCGATAAATTGAGACGAGAATGGAAGGAGGTCGATTGCTATGGATCGTGAGATGAAGCGAGTGTTGGCAGACATCGAAATTCCGGGTGAACTGCGTGAACGCAGCCGACAAGGTGTGAAGCGAGCGAAACAAGAAATGCGCCGGGAACCAGGATTTATCCGTCGGCGGTTGATGACGGTCGGAATCGCAGCGGCACTACTCATCCCGACTGGTGCATTCGCTTATCAATCCCTCTTGGCGGATGAGTTATACGGTTCGTTTGACGAGATGAAAGTACATATCGTCAGTGCTACTTTAGAGAAATACTTGTTATTGGACGCCAAATTGAATCAAGCGAAAGGAGTATTGGGTGAGGCAGAATATAAAGAGTTCGAGCGAGGTCTGAGCGTCTTCACGGATACGCGAATCGCTTATGGAAATACGAACGGAAATGTCGATTATGAAGCGATTCCGAAGGCGGAACGAGCGGAAGTGAAGCAGGCACTTGCTGATCTTCAGCCATACTTCGATCAATTGAACGATCAGCCTGCTGCACGTGATGTGTTGACGGCTGACGAATATGATGCATATATCGAAGCGCTCATGCGAGAAGAATCGATTCGAGTACGTGCTGGGGAGTATGTCGAAGATATGCCGGATGAGTTGCGACAGTCTTATGAAGAGGCACTCGCGATTATTCGAGAGGTCAATCGGAAGCAACATCAAAACTAGTCATGGTTCATAAGGATGGGGAAATATGTTATCTTCATCATGTTCTAATTCAGAAAATGAAAAAGAGGTACAAACATGTTCACATTCGGAATCATTGGTGGTGCAAGTCTTCTTTTAGTGGCGTTCGTCTTCGGCGTGACATATCTTGTCATCCGATCCATTGTAAAAATGATGAAAAAGTAAAAGAAGGAGGTGGTCACTCAAATCGAGTGATCACCTCCTTCTTTTTACGTCCGTTCGAGAACATTCACGAGCATCTGATGGATGACAGTATGATCGTTCGGGTCATGAAGCTGATAGGGACTCCCCGGGAGCGTATATACATCTTTCGCTCCGACGTACGTGATGTGGAGTGTCAAGGAACCATCTTCCTGACACGCCGTCGTCAGTTCCAACTCACCACTGATGACACCGACTTCTTCCGTCATGACACCATGGGTTGCCTTAAAGATCGAAGTGATTTCGTTCATTCGAAGACTCCTTTTCTAACTCAGTAACTGCAAGCGTTGATGGCTGTCGTGAGTGCTGACTTCTCTGCTGATTGAAGGCTCAAGCCCCAACGACTCTTCGTTTCGACCCACATCTTCGCATACGCACAGCGAGCGCCGGTGCGAGGGGGTTGCCATGTCGACGGATCTTGGTCTCCTTTTGAGCGGTTCGATGAAGCGGACACCGCAATCAATTGAGGACCGTTCAAGTCGTTCGCAAAGCTTTGACGTTTTGTCGTCGTCCAGCTGCTTGCCCCAGAGCGCCATGCTTCAGCGAGCGGAACGACGTGGTCGATATCAATGTCAGAGGCTGAGGTGAACGTGATTCCGTCATAGTAACTGTACCATGAGCCAGTCGCAACTGGACATTCGTCGACGACCGAGTCAGCGTCTCGTTTCAAGACGATGTGACGCGTGTTACAACCGCTTCCTTGACTCGACCAGTGCGGGAAGAGGTCACGACTATACCCCGTCATCGACCCTTCATTTTTGACAGTGAGGGCATTCAGTTTCGTGAGCGCGTCCGCTTTCGATGGGATGTTCGGTGGGAAAGCAGAGACCGGTGTAGCGTCAAACGATGCGGAAATCCAGACGAGCAAGGCGACAAGTGCGACAGACATAAGTTTCTTCAACATATAAAGCCTCCTACTATGTATTTGGAATGAACACTTGCGAGGCAAGTGGGCAACCTTTCATCAAACAACTAGTGAGACAAACATCACGCGATAAATTCAACTTGATCATACACAGGACGATTTTGAAAAAGTGTGAAAATCTGCAAAATGATTAGAAAGACTATCGCAAATCCTTCTCTAGCATTAATGGACAATCCGGTGTTATTTCTTTGGAACTAGTGAGCGATCAGGACTGGTATAATGGGTGACATGGATGGAGAGAAAAGAAGAGGTGGATGGAATGAACAAGAAAGAGATTGCGGCGATTCGCCGACAGTTTAAAGTAAATGCGACAAAGCTAAAGATTGCTGACTTATATACGATTTACATCCGACAGGAAACGAATGAGATTTATTACGAAGAGTTGCGTCCGTTCCCGTTCTTAGAAGAAGAGCAGCAGGAGCTGTTTTTGACGAACTTCAAAAAAGTGCTCGGTGGAAAACTTGATGAAAAACTTTTCGAAGTGAAGTTCCAATATCCTGAGGAAGGTCAGGTCGACCATACTCAAGGCTTGCTTTATGAAGGTCTTCGTACGGAAGAGACCGACGTCTGGACGGACTATATGCAACGCATCGCGTTGAAGATGGTGAAAGACACGCCGTTTGAGAAGGATATGGTCGTGACGTTCATCCGGGGGAATTATAATAAGCCGACGAACCGGTACTCGGAAGAGTCTGAGATTCACGCGAACGATGAAGTGTATACGACGAAGTTCATCCTCGGCAGCATCAGCCCGACAGAGCTTCCGAAAAAATCACTCGTCTTTGACTTCGTCGAGCGGGAGTTCAAAGCCAGCTTGATTGTGAATCCGATCATCAAACTCGAGGCGCCGATCGGCGGATTCTTATTCCCGTGCTTCACGGACAACGCGGCCGATGTGAACCATGTGCTTTATTCGGCACACAAAGCGCATCAACCGGATATGACGTTCATTGAGAACGTGTTGAACGGTTCGGAGATTGTCACGGCAGTGGAAGAGAAGGCGGTCTTCGAAGAAGTGGTCAAAGCGGTCATCGGAGAAGAAGTCAATTCCCGGACTCTCGCGACCGTTTATGATGAGATCAATCAAATCATTGTCGCCGAAGAAGAGAACGAACAGGAAGAAGAGAGAGTAGCGATGCTCGACTCCCGTGCCGTCGAGGTCGTCTTACGGGCGAGTGGTGTGGAAGATGTGACGACGGAGAAAGTCGAGCAGGCGTTCAAGCAAGTCGTCGACGATACGAAATATGAGATGAAAGCGACGAGTGTCGTTCCGAAGTATACGTCAAAATCAATCAAGATTAATACAAAGGTCGCAAATATCTCGGTCAGTCCGCAAGACTTGAAATACGTGAAGCAGGTGAACTATAAAGGGAAACCGTGCTTGTTGATTGAAGTGGAAGAGGAGACGGAGATTGAAGGGTTCAAACTCATCTCGGAAGAGTCGTTAGACTAACTGTGGGAAAATTGATACATCCGCGCGAGTTGATTGAACATTTTGTAGTTTTTGTCTTGCTTGTAATCTCGCTATCGTATTGCATGGGAAACGGGATGATTGGTATTACATTGCTGTTTATAATGACGTAGGCTACGTTCTATCTTTCACGTCCTGTCCTTATCGCAGAGAAGGTGGCAGAAGACAGAAAACTTGTTGAAATGTATCTCGCTGAGCAGTATCCGGACGAAACATACAGTATAAGAACAATCCCATTTCGCGCGGATGGTTTCGAACACACTAATCCGTATACCATCTACGTCACATTTACAAATGAACCGAACGCAGAATACTACTATCGGGTCGATGAGAAGAATCCTATTTCTATTTCGGGATACACAGGGGATGTTCGAGATTTTCGCCTGGAATCGACGGGAGAACAAGTTGTTGTTCATTGGTACGTGGGTTGTATATGTATGGATTTCAGCTTAAAAACTGTAAATTTGCGTGAAATAAAAACTCCATGCAATTTTGGTGACGCTCTCAAGCCACAGTCCGGAAAACAACAAAAAACCGACTGAATTCACAAAATTTTTAAGTGAATTCAGTCGGTTTTTATCTATTTCACATTTACTTTTGCTTAGTCATTCTCCCTTAAAAAATCCGCGTGACGAATTGTGATTGCTTTATTTTTATCATCAATTGAAATCACGCAGTCCCATGTGGGCTTTAACTGGATGAGATCATTCTCATCCAGCCATATGACTGCATTTAATTCGATAGAACGATCGATGATAACCATTTTTTTGTTCTGCTCGTCAATTACAGGATTTAAGCCTTCGTCTAAAATCAAAGTCCAATCAAAAAATATGTTTGTTTTCATAATAAAACTCCCTTTTATTTATCGATGATATAACCATTGCTGTCCAATGATCCTGTTCGCTTAGAATCTCCTTTTTTTGTGATTTTCCAAGCTTTTTTGTTACCGTTGTAGCCTAAGTGACCAGTATCGTCTTTCGTAATACTCCACTTTCCGTTTGTGAATGTCCCGCTTGATTTGTTTGCTGGAGTCCGTCCGTTCTTATCCTTGAATTTCGACAGGTCTACCTGCATATTAGTTTTCTTCAAGCTTTTAGGTATCTTCGAGGCTGCTTCTTCAGCGTCCTTTTTGCCGAAATATGCAGTTACTTTGTTGTACAGCCATGAACCTGCAGCGATAGTCGCCCCGCCGATTACGACTGCTCCAGTAACAGTGATAGCTACTTGACCTATTCCAGGGATGAAGTACACACCTGCGGCAGCGCCTAATGCGAAAGTTCGAACTTCGCCATTTCCTGAATTGTTATAAGGGTCATAAGTAGTGTAAATTGTGTCTGGATGGTATGGGTCTAAATATTCTGAAGGGATATAAAATATTTCTTCTTCAGAGTAAAAACCAGGTTCTAATAATTCTTTTGGAACTTCATCTATGCTGTTATATTCAAATTCCCAAGCCATAGATGTTTCACTTAGAACCACAGTTTCTACGCCTTGCTTAGCACCAGTATCTGCTGAAATCGGGACGATCGACGAGAAACATAATGCAGTAGCTAATAAAGCCGAAACACCATTTTTTCTTTTTTTCAGAGTAAATCCCCCTTTACCTTTTTTTCAGTAATATATTAACTTTTTATCCATTTTAAGTGAACCTGAGAAAAAATATTCTCGTATGTTATGAAGGAATTTATTCTCTACGGATGCTTTTATTGCGTTCAAAGAGCATAAGAAGAAACTGCTATCACTTTCTGTGATAGCTCAGGCAGAGCCTGGGGGTTCCGTGATATCGTCAAAACTCCGGAAACGGTACGAAATATACCGCTTTTTTTATTCGTCGTTCGCAACGTACTGAGCAGGAAGGGGGAAATTACTCTCCTTTTTTATTGGTTCTTACATATCAGAGTTCTGCATTCGCTCTTAAAACGAGTAGGTCCATCTAGCCGATGCAACAAAGTAGATTGGTCACCAATGCGGTTCCAGCATGTGAGTGAGGAAGGTTGAATTCAATCTTTGATACAGGTATGATACAGATGAAAACATTTTCTAAAAAGCATATTTTTTTAGCATTTTTCGAAAGCGCTTTCGATGTTGGTGAGATGAAAAAACCTCAAAGACGAATATCATCTTTGAGGCTAGATTTGTATTACTTACGCGCTTTGCTTACTTTTAATTTCTTCCCTTTGACCGGCGTCGTCTCCATCGCTTGAAGGACGATCGAACCTTTTCCGTTCAGAATATCGACGTATGTCATCTGATCATTGATTGTGATGATTCCGATGTCGTCAGCGGATACGCCAGGGATTTTGGCGATTGTTCCGACGAAGTCGACGGCGCGAAGTTTTTTCTTCTTCCCGCCACTGAAGTGAAGCTTCATGATGTCCTGGTTAATACGGGCTGTCTTGTTGTTTCGAACGACGCGTCGTCCGCTCAACTTCTGCTCAAAGGCATCTTGGTTAGCCGCAACTTCCGCTTCTGTCGGCGCATCGATCATCGGAATCTCAAATTGAACGTATGATTCGATAGCTCCGATGAGACGTTCTTCCTGACGGGTCATGAGCGTGATCGCTGTTCCTTGTTTGCCGGCACGTCCGGTACGACCTGTCCGGTGCACGTAACTTTCCTTTTCGACAGGAACATCATAGTTGATAACGAGCTCGACGTTATCGACATCGATTCCACGTGCTGCGACGTCTGTCGCCACGAGGTAGCGGAAGTTACCCATCTTGAATCCGTTCATGACGGCGAAACGGTCCTCTTGCTCGAGTCCGCCGTGAAGGCGTTCAGCCGAGTAACCGGCTTTGTCGAGCTCGGCGTACACCGTATCGACGTTCTCCTTCGTCCGACAGAAAATCATACAGCTGTCCGGGTTCTCGACGACCGTGATGTCTTGAAGCACAGCCAGTTTGTCGTTCCGGTGAACAGGGAGGAGGCGGTGCTCGATTGTCGAAGCGGTCATGCCAGTAGATTCGATCGCGACACGTGCCGGAGCGTTCATATGCTTCTGGCATAGACGTTCGATATCTTGTGGGAATGTCGCTGAGAAGACCATCGTGACGCGGTCTTTCGGCAACTGTTGAAGAATCTTCTCGACGTCAGCGAGGAAGCCGCGGTTGAGCATCTCGTCCGCCTCATCGATGATCAAGTATTCGACGCGGTCGAGTGAGAGGGTCTCACGCTCGATATGGTCCATGACGCGACCTGGCGTACCGACGACGATATGTGTCTTTTGCTTCAACTCTTCACGTTGTTTCGAAAACGGTTCTTTCCCGTAGACGGCAGTCGCTTTGATTCGTTTGAAACGTCCGATGTTCGTCATGTCTTCCCGTACTTGGACAGCGAGTTCGCGTGTCGGTGTCAAGACGAGCACTTGGGGTTTATTTTCGGCCCAGTCGATGAGCTCGATGACCGGAATCCCGAAAGCAGCTGTCTTTCCGCTTCCCGTCTGTGCTTTGACGATTAAGTCTTCGCGCTCGAGCGCACGCGGGATGACCTGCTGTTGTACTTCAGTCGGTGATTCGTATTTCATAATGCCCAACGCGCGCGTGATTTCGTCGCTCAGGCGATAATCCGTAAATTGCTGTTTGTTCATGGGTAACCTCATTCTTTCGTGAAAACTTCTGCTTCAGAAAATTTCAATGTCTATTTGCAATACAGTCCATTATAGACCGAAAGGCATTAGGAAAGCCAATTTCATATAAAAATAAGTACTGGTGAAAGGGGTCTACATATTGAAACACAGTTATGAAAATCTCATGGATTATTTGAATCAGCATCAGCAACTTACGAGAACAAACCACCTCGAAACCATCATCAAACCCATACCGGATTCAGACCATACCGGCGACCTCGATCCACGCGTCTTTGCGACGCTGACCGCAAATCATTCTTCACACGATGAACCGGATACAGCATTTGACCTCGAGGTGGCACGCGCCAGTATGGGGTGGCCGAACCGGGATCAGACGACGACTGATATCGAAACGGAATCTCTACTTATCCCTAGTGAAGACGGTGACATCCCGGTTCGTCTGTATCGTCCGCATCATACTGAAGCCATCCCAGCCATCCTCTTCTTCCATGGTGGCGGGTTCTTCGGCGGAACGCTTGATACGGTCGAGAATCCTTGTAAATTGCTTTCGGAACGGGCGAACGCGGTCGTCATCTCCGTCGATTATCGTCTTGCCCCGGAGCATCCGTTCCCGGCTGGATTGAATGACTGTTACCGCGCTTTTGAATGGGTATATGCCAACGCGACGGAGTTGAACGTCCTTCGTGATCAAATTGCTGTCGCAGGGGATAGTGCCGGAGGCAACTTGGCGACCGCTTGCTGTTTGATGGAGCAAGAACGAGGGGAAGGACGCATTTGTTATCAAGCGCTCGTCTATCCCGTCGTCAATCTGGGTTCGATTCCGACAGATGATTTTAAATGGGCGCTCGATGCTTACGATATCTCACACCATCACGACCTAATTCGAGGTGTCGTGCTCGCCCTCGCCGACCCGGATTCGCTATTAAATGACCTCTATCTTCAAGGGGAGGTGGATGTCACGCATCCTCTCGTCTCACCATTATTCGCAGACGATGTCTCAGGCCTACCACCGACTTTGATTGTGACGGCCGAGTACGATTACTTACGACTCGAAGGGGAGGCGTATGCGCGGAAACTGGCACGAGCGGGTGTCCCGACACGCCTCATTCAATATCGGGGGATGGACCATGCCTTCATGGACAAGTTGGGAGACTATCCACAGGCAGACGATTGTATGAATGTAATCGCAAAAGGACTTAAGGAGCTGACGAAATGAAACAGTATACATTGGATTGGACTCGTTATGAGGAATTGGCACGTCAAGCGGTCGCGGAAGGCGTCGTGTTAGTCAAAAACGAACAGAAGACCCTCCCATTACAGTCAGGGACGAAGCTCGCCGTATTTGGTCGTAGCCAGTTCCATTACTACAAGAGCGGTACCGGTTCAGGCGGGATGGTGAACGTCGGACATGTCACGACGCCGCTCGAGGCACTGCGCGAGCGTCCAGATATTCATATCAATGAATCGCTCTATGCGACGTATGAGGAATGGGTGAAGGAGAATCCGTTCGACCAAGGTGTCGGTTGGGCCGGTGAACCGTGGTCGCAACAGGAGATGGACGTAACGGACGAACTCGTCGAACAGGCGGCACAAGAATCAGATGTCGCCCTCATCATGATTGGACGTACGGCAGGAGAAGACCGTGACAACACGGCCGATCCGGGTAGTTACTTATTGACGGATATCGAACACACGATGATCGAGCGCGTCACGAAACGCTTCGACAAGACGGTCGTCGTGTTGAACGTTGGGAACATCATCGACATGAAGTGGGCGAAGGAGCCGAGTGCCATCCTCTATGCATGGCAAGGTGGGATGGAAGGTGGAAAAGGACTCGTCGACGTGCTCGTCGGAGATGTGAGTCCTTCCGGGAAACTGACGGATACGATTGCTCACACGATTGAAGATTATCCGTCGACGAAGAACTTTGGTCACGCGGATAAAGGGATTTATCAGGAAGATATCTATGTCGGTTACCGCTTCTTTGAAACGTTCGCGAAAGACGACGTCTTGTACCCGTTCGGATTCGGATTGTCTTATACGACATTCCATACTGAAGTGAAGCGTACGGCAGAAGTCGATGGCGTTTTAATGGTTGAGGTGGAAGTGACGAACACGGGTGAGTGTGACGGGAAAGAAGTCGTCCAACTCTACGTCGAGAAACCGCAAGGGAAGCTCGGGAATCCGTTCCGGTCATTGGTGGCGTTCGAGAAAACCTTGCTTCTTGAACCGGGCGAGCGCCAAATCCTTTCTTTCAACGTCCACATGACTGACTTTGCGAGCTATGACGACTCTGGCGTGACGGGTTATGAATCGAGCTTCGTTTTAGAGGCAGGAACGTATCGGTTGTACGTCGGAACGGATGTGCGTTCGGCTACACTCGCTCTCGAAGTCGAGCAACAGGAGCAACGTGTCCTCGAGACGTTAAGCGAAAATATGGCGCCTGTCCTCCCGTTCGAACGGATGAAACCAATTCAAGGCGAACAGGGATTTGAAGTGGGCTACGAGTCGACGCCGCTTCGCGCCGTTGACGTTGAGACACGTTATTTGGAAGAACGCCCTGAGACTAGAGTGTTCACGGGTGACCAAGGTATCAAATTAAGCGATGTGTATCATGGAAAGGCGTCACTTGAAACATTCTTAGATCAATTGACAGATGAGGATTTGGCGACAATCGTTCGCGGACAAGGGATGAACTCACCGCGTGTCACGCCGGGGACGGCAGCGGCGTTCGGTGGTGTGTCCGATCGATTGAACGAGCTTGAGATTCCAGCGGCATGTTGTGCCGATGGTCCATCAGGCATTCGCATGGATATCGGAACGAAGGCGTTCGCGCTTCCGAACGGCACACTCTTGGCTTCTACGTTCAACGTTGACCTCGTTGAAGACTTGTTCGAGATGACAGGGCTCGAGATGCGGAAAAACCGCATCGATACGTTGCTCGGACCAGGAATGAACATTCACCGTAACCCGTTGAATGGTCGAAACTTCGAGTATTTCTCGGAAGATCCGCATTTGACTGGGAAGATGGCGGTCGCTCAATTGAACGGCATGCATCGTGTCGGGGTGACGGGAACGCTCAAACACTTCAGCGCCAATAACCAAGAAGCGCATCGTCACGATATCGACTCGGTCGTCTCGGAGCGGGCGTTACGCGAGATTTATTTGAAAGGGTTCGAGATGGCGGTGAAAGAAGGACGCGCATCGTCCATCATGACGACATACGGCGCGGTCAACGGGATCTGGACGGCTGGTCTATACGATCAAAATACGCGTATCTTACGTGATGAGTGGGGCTTTGAAGGCATCGTCATGACAGACTGGTGGGCAAAAGTGAACTTCCGTGAGGATGAGTCGGCCAATCGTCAAAATACGGCAGCGATGGTTCGCTCACAAAACGACTTGTACATGGTCGTCGACCGACCGGACCTAAACTCGTTCGAGGATAACACGATGGCATCACTCGAAGAAGGGATTGTCACACGGGGCGAGTTGTTGCGGAGCGCGCGCAATATTTGTACGTTCATCTTGAAATCACCGGCGATGGAGCGTCTTCTCGGGATTCATGACGGTTCAGTCGAGGTGCTCGGCTTTGAGGATGAGATGAATCAACAGGATACATTTGAGTTGGACTACCAACATCTCGAAAACGGGGAACATGTGGATTTGTCAGGAATCGATACCTCGACCGGAAACACACACGTCTTCGCTATCTCGGTCGACCAAACGGGGACGTATGACATCACGTTGACTGCCCGTTCGAACGCGGGAGAGTTGGCACAGATGCCGGTGACATTATTTGCGAACAATATCCCGGGTGCGACGTTCACGTTTAATGGGACGAACGGAGAATGGGTGACGCAGACGAAGCAGGTCTTCTTCTTGAACCAGCATAATTATCTCCAGCTCTATTTCGCGTTAAGCGGATTAGAAGTGAAGGACGTGTCCTTCAAGCTCGCAGATGAATTCAGTATGAAGAACGGCTGAGCCGCCCTTTTGCCGATTCATTGAATCCGGTATAATCGAAAGAACGACACATCGTAAAGGAGGCGCATACCCGTGGAAAATCGGCTTCGATTTTCTAGGTCTTCACGCACTCATGCAAAGCCATTTGGACGAAAGGCGATCACTTGCATGGGGCGAAACGAATACCTTGATCGCTTGATTTTAACGTAAACCACTTGGCTTTGCTCCCTTATCGGATTGGATTCATTCAATAAGGAGCGAGGTATGATGAAGTACGTCAATGCGCAACAAATCCTGCCAGAACGATTGTTGCAAGAGGTGCAACAATACGTACAAGGTGAAACGTTATATGTGCCGACCCCGACTGACACGAAACGGAAATGGGGGTCGGTCAACGGTGGAAAACAATTACTTGATGAACGAAACGAAGCCATACGCGCAGCGTTTCGGAACGGAGAGCGAATCGAAAATCTGGCCATGTCCTATCATTTGGCGACGCACACGATTCGAAAGATTGTATACCGTTCGACATGAAGGAGGTACGACTAGTTCGCTAGTCGTGCCTTTTTAGGTCGACTATATTTCTTAATCAAAGTGTACACAGTAAGGAAGCATTGTTTCCTGTAAACTGAGAATTAAGGAAGGGGGCGACAAAATGTCAGATCCATTTATTCAAAACGAACAATATAATCTCATCAAAGAACAAGTGATGCTCGTCAAAGAGAGTCGAATGCAAAGCCTGCCGCCTTCTGTCTTGCGAGCAGTCATCGACTTGGCACAATCGAAAGTGATGTATGCATTCCCTGAGGCAACGACTGAACAACTAAAGCTGTTACAGTTCACAACGCTACAGACGAACGAAGCGTTCGACGAATATATGCAACGATTACGAGAATGGGTTCAACCATTTCCCGTTATTTCTGCCGAGCAACTGAAGAGTTTGTTCCCGAAACAAAAGAAGCTTCGTTTACCGGAGTTATCCGATGTTGATTTTGGACGACTCACGTATCTAGGTTGGAACGATGGACGTTCCAATCAAAAGTTGATGATTTGCCAATACGAAGGTCAATTGATTGGCATTGCATGTAAACCGAGTACGAATACGAAGAAAAATATATGTGCCTTTTGTAATCAGTTCACGGATGTGACGTACTGTGTCACGATCACCAAAGCGAAACAAGCGAAAAATCCGGACTATTACAAAGCCATCGGCACATATATATGTGTCGACAGTAAGACGTGCAATGAGCACATCACCAGCCAAGAGGATTTGCATACTTTTGTTCATACAGCGTTACAGGCCTGACGAGAGAGTCGGGCTTTTTATTTTGGCGAAGTAGGCGTATTTACAAAAACCATACAGGGCTGTATTCATTCTGAAAATGTATCTTTACAAACGTCCGTTAGGCTACAGGAGTAGTACATATTCGGGAGGGTTTACTAGATGAAAAAGACAATGAAGAAGTTCGTTCCACTGGCAGTCGTTTCAACGCTCGCACTCGGAGGCATCGTCGGGGTACAACATCAAAACGAGGCAGAGGCGAAGAATTCAAAAAATCATAAGGCGAAAAACGTTATCTTTATGATCGGCGACGGGATGGGCGTGCCGTATACGACAGCACTTCGTTATATGAATGATAATGAAGAGACGGTGGAGATGGAACCGACAGCCTTCGATCCACATTTAGTAGGTATGCAATCGACGTATCCTGAAGACGATGCGGAAAACGTGACCGACTCGGCAGCCGCCGCGACGGCGATGAGCTCTGGTGTCAAAACGTATAACAACGCGATTGCCGTTGATAACGACAAAACAGATGTAAAAACGGTACTTGAACAAGCGAAAGAGAATGGAATGTCGACAGGACTTGTCGCGACGTCTGAAATCACGCATGCGACACCGGCTTCTTACGGGGCACACGAGGAGCAACGTAAGAGTGAGAATGCGATCGCCAATGATTATTATGATGATTTGATTGATGGGGAGCATAAAGTGGACGTCATGCTAGGAGGCGGAACGAAGTTCTTCGAACGCTCAGACCGTAATATCGCCAAGCAGTTCCAAGAAGACGGCTACAGTTACGTCACGTCAGCAGAAGAGATGAAGCAGGACGATAACAAACAGGTACTCGGTCTATTCGCGGAAGTCGGCATGGATAAGATGATTGACCGTTCAGACGAACAACCTAGTCTTGCGGACATGACGACATCCGCTCTTGATCGACTGAAAGGGGATAAGGATGGATTCTTCCTCATGGTAGAAGGAAGTCAAATTGACTGGGCCGGACATGACAACGATGTTGTCGGCGCGATGAGTGAGATGAAGGACTTTGAGCAAGCGTTTGAGGTCGTTCGTGACTTCGCCAAAGAAAACGGTGAGACGTTAGTCGTCGTGACGGCGGATCACTCGACTGGCGGTATTTCAGTTGGGGCGGACGGGAACTATAACTGGGATCCGACTCCGATTCAAGCAGCGAAACGTACTCCAGACTTCATGGCGAAAGAAATCGAAGCTGGAGCGGACGTAGAAGCTGTCTTACGTGAGAACATTGATTTGGAATTGACGTCTGAAGAGATTGCTTCTGTGAAGAAAGCGGCTGAGACGAATGACGTCACGAAAATCGACAACGCCATCGAGAAAATCTTCGATCAACGTTCGGGAACGGGTTGGACGACGGAAGGTCATACGGGTGACGACGTGCCGGTATATGCGTTCGGACCACAACAAGAGAAGTTCGTCGGCATGAGTGATAACACCGATCAAGCAAAACGAATCTTCAACTTGTTGAAGAATAAAGGGAAAATCAAATAAGTAAGGGAATATGCTAAGACTACGCGGAATTCCTGCGTAGTTTTTTTATTGTGAGGTTGTCGTATGATAGACAGACAACCATGATTCGATTAACGAGGGGGAAGCGGATGAAACACGCAGTGATTTTTGACATGGACGGAACATTGTTTCGGACAGATTTGATTTTGGAACGGGCGCTAGATGAAACGTTTGATCATTTACGAAGTGAAGAAAAATGGATAGGTCCGACACCGATTGATCAATATCGGAACATCATGGGGGTACCGTTGCCAGTTGTTTGGAACACATTGCTCCCACAATACGATGAGCAAACTAGAGAAGAGGTCGATGCCTATTTCTTAACACGACTCATCAAAAACATTGAAATCGGGAATGGAGCATTATATGCAGGGGTGCTCGAGTTATTTGAACGATTGAATCAGCTGAATCACCCAGTCTTCATTGCGAGCAATGGCTTGGTGGATTATTTACAAGCCATCGTCACGCGTTATGAATTGGATCGTTGGATCACAGAAACTTATAGCATTCAACAAATCGACACGTTGGATAAGGGCGATTTAGTGGCTGAAATCGTGAAGAAGTATGAACTGCAGGAGGGCTTCGTGGTAGGTGACCGATTATCGGATATCTCGGCTGCACGAGCGAACGGACTCATTTCGATTGGCTGTCGTTTTGACTTCGCACAAGAAGTAGAGTTACAAGAAGCGAATTATGTTGTGAATCACTTGGCAGAAGTTCTCGATATCGTTTCAAAGGAGACGGCTTCGCTATAAGTGAATCGATTTCTGGATTGGACTCGTAAGTAAAGGACTACAACAAATCGGAGGGATCATCATGCACACGCTCTACATGAAACAAAAAGTGTTTAGTCTACGCGGGCGCTTCACCATCAAGGATGCTGACGGACATGATCAATATTTCATCGAAGGTAGCTTTATGAAGTTTCCGAAGTCGTTTGAAATTAAAGACACGAGTGGTCAGACGGTCACAACGATTACGAAAAAGACGTTCAGTTTTTTGCCGAAATTTTTTGTGGAAGTGGACGGCACAGATATGATGACCATCTCGAAAGAGTTCTCGTTTTTCAAACCGAAATATTCCATCGATGCGGCCGGGATCGATGTCCAAGGCGATTGGTGGGACATGGACTTTAATGTGACGAAGAACGGACAATCGATTGGAAGTGTGCAAAAGAAATGGTTCTCGTGGGGCGATAGTTACGAGATTCGTGTCGAAGAACCGGAGATGGAGCACCTTCTTATCTCTATCGTCGTAGCGATCGATTGCGCGAAAGCAGATCAAGCAGCGGCATCTAGCGCAGCAACATAAAGGGGAGTAATCTAATGGAATTTTGGGACGTCTATACGGTCGACCGGGAAAAGACCGATCGCACGTGGAAACGCGGAAGTCGATTGCCGAAAGGAGAATATCATCTTGTCATCCACGTATGTATCTTTAACGAGAAGGGCGAGATGTTGATTCAACAGCGCCAACCGTTCAAGGATGGTTGGGCCAACATGTGGGATATCACAGTCGGTGGAAGTGCCACGGTAGGAGATACGAGCCAGCAAGCCGCCATGCGGGAGCTCGAAGAGGAGATTGGACTCAAGCTTGATCTATCCCAGACGCGACCGCACCTGACAGTCAATTTTGACGAAGGGTTTGACGATATTTATTTGGTCGAAATGGAAGTGGATTTGAATGAGCTGACGCTTCAAGAATCTGAAGTACAGGCCGTGAAATGGGCGGATGAGGCGACAATTCTGCAGATGATTCAACAGCATGAATTCATACCGTATCACACACCGATGATACCGTTACTGTTTGCCATGCGAGGACAATGGGGAGGGATAAATCATCATGCATACGTACAAGTGGATAAATGAACCAAAAAGCGTGAACAGATTTGAACCGCTCACTTTCCGCACTTTGCCAGATACGGACTTTTGGCGAAATACACATTACGGATTCAACCGCATGACGGCGCATGCACGACTAACAGACATCAAAGCCAAACGATTTACATGTCGGGCGACAATCCAGATGGAACCGAGCCATACATATGATCAGGCCGGGATCGTCTTATATGTGAACGATGACCATTGGATCAAGACGTCTGTCGAGTACATTCCGGATGGACCGTCCCATCTTGGCGCAGTCGTCACCTCGTTTGGCTATTCAGATTGGTCGACACGTGATTTTTCAAATGACATGGTTCGCAATTCGTTGACGTTTGAAATCGTGTATACAGATGGAGATGTGGAGATTTTCTTTGAATATGGTGACGGTATGCGTGAACAGCTTCGCATTGCCCATCTCCATGACGTATCGACATTACGCATCGGTCCATATGCCTGTAGTCCGGATGCGAATGCGACAGGTTTTGACGTGACATTTTCGAATTGGGAACTACGGGAAGCATCGACGTGAGTCGGTGCTTTTTTATGTGTCAGTTTGATTTCACTTCCGAAAAGTGGTTGAAGTTTTAGCAAAGAAAAATCTATAATGGATTTATCGAAAGCGCTTTCGGAAATCGCTTTCAAAAGTACGGGCTGACATATGACAATCATTTATCCTAAAGGAGGACGCACGATGAAGAAATGGGTTGCACTCGCACTCGGGACAGGCCTTGCCCTATCCTTGCAACAAGAGGTGCCGGCTGAAAAGAGTTCAAAAGCCGACGATGCTAAGTGGAAACTTGTCTGGTCAGATGAGTTTAGCAAGTCTGAAATCGATCACTCGAAATGGAATTTTGAAACGGGGAACTGGATTGTCGACAAAGATGGAAATCCAGTCGCTGCCGGTTGGGGAAACAATGAGAAGCAATTTTACACGGACAAAAACGAAAACGCTTTCGTGAAAGACGGGAAGCTCGTCATCCGTGCAAAGAAAGAACAAGCATCGGATCAATTCGGTACCTATGATTACACATCGGCGAAGTTGACGACGAAGGGGACGTTCAGTAAGACATATGGTCGTTATGAGATGCGAGCCAAACTTCCAACCGGTAAAGGACTGTGGCCGGCGTTTTGGATGCTGCCAGAAGAAGACCGCTACGGTGGTTGGGCCGCATCAGGTGAAATCGACATCATGGAGTCGTGGGGCAGTCAGCCAGATAAAGTCGCGGGCACGATTCACTACGGAGAAACGTGGCCGAACAACAAATATACGGGGAAAGATTATCACTTCGCAGAAGGTGACGGCATCGACAAGTGGCATACATATGCGGTCGAGTGGGAACCAGGTGAGATTCGTTGGTATGTAGACGGTCAGCTCTATCAAACGCAAAATGACTGGTATGCGAAAGAAGCGAACAAAGCATCGAAATATAGTTACCCTGCACCATTCGACCAAGATTTTTACTTGATTATGAACTTGGCGGTCGGTGGATGGTTCGATGGGGACGTGGACGAGACTACACCATTCCCGGCAGAGATGGAAGTCGATTACGTCCGTGTGTTTGACTTGAAGAACGGGAAGTATCGTGATGCTGTCGAACCGACGTACTCGGATGAAGAAATCGTGTTACCGGAAGGTGCGAAACAACCTCTAGATGATGGAAACCTTGTCTATGACGAAGACTACACTGAACCAATTACGAGGGTAACGAACGGTGCGCAGGCGCTCAACCCGACGTATTGGAACTACGTGGCGCTTCCTGACTTTGGTGGTGTCGGCTCTATCGATGTGATCGACTTGGCGGGGGCACGATTCGCCGACATTTCGATTGATCAGGCAGGAAGCCAACCATACTCGCATCAATTGATTCAAAACGTATCGCTCGGAAAAGGTGGACACTATAAAGTGACGTTTGATGCTAAAGCGGATGCGGCGCGTTCAATCGCCGTTAAAGTCGGTGGTGGTCCGGAACGAGGCTATGCGAAATATTCAGATGAAGGGTCATTCGATTTGACGACAGACGTCCAAACGTACTCGATGACATTCGATATGACCGAAGAGACTGACCTTGCGGCACGTCTCGAGTTCAACGTTGGACTCAGCACGTCGGGTGTCCAAATCGGGAACGTCCGTGTCGAGCAGACGCCTCGTGAGGCATTCGATCCGAATGCGACGAAGCCGATGCTCGGAGACGGGAACCATGTATATAACGGTACGTTCGACCAAGGTGCGATGGATCGTATGACGTATTGGACGTTCGACCCAGGTGTCACGAAAGGGACAGGAACGGTCGATTCAGTAGAGCGTCTCTTCCGTTTTGAAACGAACAAGAAAAAAGGAGCACCGGCAACGTTGGTGCAACAAGGCATTCAATTGCAAGAGGGACATGAATACGTTCTTCGCTTCAAAGCACGTGCAGAGCGTGTAGACGGTCTGCTAGTAGGATTGAACGGAGCGAATGAGGATGCCTACCTTCCGCTAGAGCGTATCGCGCTATCTGGAGCGTTCGATACGTATGAAATTCCGTTCACGATGGAAGCCGGAACCGACCTCATGAGTCAGCTTCAGTTCATTCTCGGTTCTGAAAAAGGTGTGATTGAAATCGATGACGTCGAATTGCGCGATGTCACACCGGTTTATATCGACCCGTTTCCTCTAAAAAACGGAGCATTCACAGAAGGTCTCACACACTGGGGCTCCTATGTCCACTTTGACGCACAGGCTGCTGTCGAAGCGGTGAACGAGGCGGCACATATCTCGATTACGCAAGAAGGGAACGAAGCGTGGAGTGTCCTCTTGGAACAAGGGGGTCTTGAGTTACAACAAGATCAAACCTACGTCGTCCAATTCGATGCATCCTCTACTGTCGCTCGTTCATTCGAAGTGACGTTAGAGAATGTCGGGTACTATCGCTATTTGAGCGAAGTCGTAGCGGTCACACCAGAAACGAACACGTACACGTTTGAAGTGACGATGCCGGTGACAGATGTCACAGGATTGAAGTTCTTGATGGGACGCACAGAAGGGTCGCCACTCGGGGCTCATGACATCACAATTGACAATGTGAGTGTGACGTTGAAATAAGATGATACGTAAAACAGGAATTTCTCACGATGAGAAATTCCTGTTTTTTAGCGTTTCCGACTAATCAATCGCGCTGTCCGTAAAATCGAGGGTAGTAACTTCCGGCGTTGACGAAACGCGAGATAGCGTCCTTCCCACGACGGTTTGAACTTCTGTTTGAACTGTCGTAAGCCACTGAACGGATAGATGTAACTGATGTTTTCAAAAATGTCGGCGGCGACGCGTTCCGGCCAATGGGAGAACGTCTGCTCTCCGACGGCAGCAAGTGGTGCCACGCCGAGCCCGACATGATCATGGCCTTCTGCGCGAGCCCATTCGATGATGTGAAGGATCAACACTTCAATCGATCCGGTCGGCGCATCATTTTTCGAACGCATCAAATCGATGGAGATGGCCCCGTCTCCTCGGAGTAGCGAAATGAAAGCTACGACGACACCGTCCGCATCTCGCAACAAGGCAATCGGATAACGCGTCAACGTTTCATAATCGAAGAATCCGAGAGAGAAGCCTTTCTCATTTCGATTCCCAATCCATTCGTCTGAGATGTCTTTTAACTCTTGTAACAGCAAGAGGCTCGGTTCACAGACGATGTCGAACGTGATCCCCTTCTTCTCAAACTGATTGTAGAGAGAGCGCATATTTGCACGCTTCTTCCCGGATAAGGAGAAGGCCGAGACGTCAATCGTCGCCTCTTCCCCTAATTTGAAGAACGTGAACCCGGCATCATGAAGGCGAGGCATCCAATTCGGTGTAATTTGATAAAATAAAGGGATATACCCGATTCGATCCGCATCTTCAATGAATCGCGTCAAAAGAGAAGTCGCAGCCTGCTTCTCGCCTTGGATATCACCAAGGACGATGGCATGGTTCCGAGTCGTCGCAAACAACAGACACGCATCTCCGGACTCATTCATGTAAAAACGCTTATCTGCCATATGGGCCAAGTCAAAACTGCTCGATGTGGGCTGTGTTGCTTGGAACTGTCGGATGCGATGTTCATCATAGGCCTCTCCAAGCGCCGGACGTTTCCAACGATCGAACAAGAGCAGGAGTACACTTGCTACGATTGAAGTTAACAATAAGACGAACGTCGTCAACCAACCAGCTTGATGCGATGTGAAGAATAAGTTGTCTGTACCTGCGAATGACTGCAATAAGAGGGCGTGGGTTCCGACATAGAGCAGGACGTAAATCAAGCTTCGGATGAGACGTCCTGTCGTTAAAATCGACCGGTATCGGACGTGTCGTTTACGTGTCAACCAGACGAACATCGCAAATCCGATGACGACGAAGGTCTCAAACAGGTTTAACCCACGAGCGATGACACCGATGGTCGCCAAGATGAAGGCAGTGTTGAGTAACCAGAGTGTTCGTTTTGTCCGCACATACATGCCATAGACGGATAAAAACATGAGAAGTCCGGCACTCAATAAGAAAAGGGTCCCAATCCATTCAAACCAGCGATTCACTTCATAGAGCGGCGTCACGCTCGGGAGAAGCGTCTGGAACCAAATCAACAGACTGCTCATGAGTGCGATGAGACTTCCAGTCAAGCGTCCAATCTTCGCAAGCGTCCGCGAAACGACGCGCCAGACGACGGTCCCAATTTCATAAGAGGATCCGATGATTGGTCGATATTCGATCTGTTTGACGACCTGGTCCCCAAACGCGATGGCTGCAAGAAAGAGTCCAATTAAAAAAGGGACGACAAAATAAACGAAGCGATAGATGATCAAGGAAGACAAAACGATGTCTTGATGAATCCCAAGTTGAGTCATCCCGACGAGATACAGTAAGTCAAATGTTCCGGCACCCCCAGGGACGAGGGAGACGACACCGACGACCGTCGCGACGATGAATACCCCGAAGAGTTGCACGAACGAAGCCGAACCGTCTAGTAACGTCAAAGCATAAATGGCGACGATTCCAGCGGTGACCCATTCTGCGAGTGAAGTCATCGTATACCCGAGCAGAGTAGACCATCCGACGTTTGATCGGCGTGATGTGACGAATAAATAAAACGGGAGCATCGCACTCACGGCGAGTAACACCGGCCAAATCCATGGTTTCGTACCGACGAGCCCACTAGCTGGAAAGATTCCGAGGAGCACACCGATGGAAAGAATGGACAGACCACTGATTAGTGTCGGGGTCATCCATCCGATGGCACGGAGCAATCGTTTCGTATCCGTATAGGGACGATAGAGGGAGGTGCGAAGCGCAATTCCAATCACGCCGCCGAAACCGAGCATCCCGTTCATCGAATTCGTGATCCATGCCGTTTGAACGATTTTTCGTTTCGGTAGCTCGATATGTAAAGAGCGTAGCAGGAAATAGTCATAGCCCGTCATCGTCAAGACAGCGAATCCACCGAGCAGGATGAGTGTGAACTGTTCCCAACCGGTCAATTGTTTCAATGTCGTGAAGGCGGTCGCGAGCGAGAGGTCTTTCAACTCTTGTCCGCTCTGAATCAAAATCAAACCGATTAACGCTATAGGAATGAGCCATTTTAATTGTTTCAATGAAAAACGAGTACGCATTGCGATCTTCTCCTTATCTGCCATAGAACTGACAGCATCTTCTGTCTAAATCGTACTATAGGATACGAATGAAATCTGTAAAACGTTTCAAAAAGAGGGGATTGTAAGCGCAAGAAAGAGGACGAAATGTTGATTTTAGATTTGCTACAGTGAGAGGAGAAAGGGGTGTGGAGATGCTGACGTTTGACGAAAAGTGGGCGAAAGTGCTCGCCTGCGATGCAACTTACGATGGATTATTCTATACAGCCGTGAAAACGACAGGGATCTATTGCCGACCATCGTGCCGATCCCGTAAACCGAAGAAAGAGAACGTTGATTTTTATTTAACGAGAGAAGAAGCGGAGACGAACGGTTTCCGACCGTGCAAGCGATGTCAGCCCGAAGTCGAGCATGCCCCACACCGTGCGCTCGTTCAACAAGTGACGACATATCTCCTGAACCATTACAAACAACCCATTCGCCTCGAACAGATTGCCGAACACGCGCAACTTAGCCCTTTTCATTTGGAGCGGACATTCACTCAAGCGACAGGAGAGACACCGAGGCAGCTACTAGAACGGATTCGGATCGACAAGGCGGCATATTTATTACGAACGACCGATATGAGTAATCTGACGGTCTGCTATGAGGTCGGGTTTCAAACACCATCGAACTTTTACCGCGTGTTCCGGCAAGTAAAAGGCTGTACACCGAACACATATCGAAAAGGAGAGGACATATGACAGAGATGCTACTTGCTGTACAGCAGCCGTTTGATTTTCAAGAGTGTCTCGTCTTTTTGAGTCGGTCAGAACAAGAAGTGCTCCATGTGACAACGCCTGACACGGTTCGAAAGCTGATGCGAATCGGGGAAAGGCTCATCCTGATCGAGCTTCAAGAAGCGGAGCATCACATTCGTGTACGGTTCCCAGTCGATGAAGTTTCAGACACAGAAAAGGAACGTGTCGCACGTGAGGTACGAGACTGGTTAGACCTTGAGCGCGATTTGAAGCCGTTTGAAACGATGGGGGAGAAAGATGAATTGCTGGCTCCTTTGATTGAAGCACATCGCGGATTACGGATGATTGGCTTCCCAGATTTGTTCGAAGCACTCGTTTGGGCCATTATCGGGCAACAAATCACCTTGTCGTTTGCTTATACGATTAAACTGCGCTTCGTTGAACGCTATGGAGACCAACGAGTCGTCGAAGAAAGCACGTACTGGATGTTCCCGCGGGCGGAGCGAATCGCCTTGCTCGAACCGGAAGAGTTACGTGAGCTTCAGTTCAGTCGCAGGAAAGCGGAGTATGTCATTGATATTGCACGGGAAATAACAAATGGAGACCTGTCGAAAACGGCTTTACAATCACTCTCTTCAGCTAATATCCGTGAACGGTTACTGGCAATCCGGGGTGTCGGAGAATGGACGGCAGACTATGTGTTGATGAAGTGTTTTCAGGACGCATCAGCCTTTCCGATTGCGGATGTCGGATTACATCAAGCGATTCAGCATCAGTTAGGGACATCGAAGAAGCCCACGATTGAAGAGGTGAAACGTTACGGTGAATCGTGGCAAGGTTGGGAAGGATACGCGACATTTTATCTGTGGAGGTCATTATATGGGAACGTATAAATTAGACGTGGAGACACCGATTGGCATCCTGGAAATCATCGGGACGGAGCAGGTCGTTCAATCGATCTTATTCGTCGAACGTGAAGGGACGCAATCACCTGAATCAGATATTCCAAATGTATTGCGACAGTGCCGGGAGGAACTAGACGCCTATTTTCGCGGTGGGCGTATGACGTTCACGTTTCCGACTGAGCAAATCGGGACAACGTTTCAGCATGACGTGTGGGATGCGTTACAAACCATCCCGTATGCGGAGACGGCTTCTTACCGTGAACTCGCCGAACGTGTGAAGCGACCTGCTGCTGTCCGCGCAGTCGGAGCGACGAACGGACGCAACAAGCTGAGCATCGTCGTGCCTTGTCATCGCGTCATCGGATCAAATGGGAAATTGACGGGCTATGCCGGTGGACTTTGGCGAAAAGAATGGCTCTTGCAACATGAAAAACAAGTTGCACATCAACCCCAGTAAAAAAACATTTAACCCTCCAAATCTGCTACACTAGAAGAGGTCCTATCGTGACGTCGGAATCGACGAAGTTATAGGATGATTCCCGTCACTCATGGAGAAAGTTTTGGAGGAATACATGATTAAATTATTAGCAGATTCGACGTGTGACTTATCAGATGAAGTGCTTGAACAGTACAATATCGGGGTCGCACCGTTGATCATTACGATGAACAATATGTCTTACCAGGACCGGGTGGATATCCAGCCGGATGATTTTTACGGAATGTTGGAAGCGCTCCCGGAATTCCCGACGACGGCGATGCCGAGCCCGGCGACGTTCTTGAAATTGATGGAAGATGCGGTCGCTTCGGGTCACGAAGAGATTTTATGCATCTGTATGTCGAGCGGCACGAGCGGCTCGTATCAGTCAGCTGTAATCGGAAAAGAGTACTTTGAAGAAGCGCATCCTGACTCACCTGTCAAAATCCATGTCGTCGACTCTCGTTCGATGAGTCACGGTAGCGGCTGGCTGTTGCTGAAGAGCGCACAGATGCGTGAAGCCGGTGCGACGTTCGAAGAGCTCGTTGACTTCAATGAGACGTACAAGACGAAGGTGAAGCACTTCTTATCCGTAGATGACCTCGACCACTTGATCAAGAGCGGACGGATCTCAAACGCGAGTGCTATCATCGGGAAACTACTGATGGTAAAGCCCATCATGAGTATGAAGAACGGGAAAGGTGCCATTGTTGCCAAGGAACGAGGCACCCGTAAAGTGCTGAAGCATTATACGGACGAGTTCGTGAAACGCGTCAACCCGGACATCACGAATTTCGTGATCATCGGGTACACATCGGACCAACGGATTGCGGAGAACTTAAAAGCGAAGCTCGAAACCGAAACCGATTTTGCCGGCGAGATTTACCTCATGCAGATGGGTGTCTCGGTCGGGACACATGTCGGGCTTGGTGCCATCTCGATGTTTTTCGTAGAGAAGTGACAAAAGCCGTCTCATCGCGAGACGGCTTATTTGTTGGGCCAAATATGCTCGATGACCGGTGTGCTGTCATGATAATCGAGACGATAGACATCTGGGTTACGCATCTTACGCCATGTCTCAAAGTCATATTGTGGGTCAAGATGTTGCAATAGGAGTGCGAGCAGATTGCCGTGCGTCACCAATAGAGTCGAAGCATGCGGAGCTTTGGCGTGCGCGACGACTTGTAGGATGCGCTGCGTCGCCTCCTCAGCCGATTCGGCACCAGGCAACTTGAACGTCGGGTCGCTGAATGACTGACGTAATGGGGTCAGCCAGTCTTCGAGCGGTTTGTGAGATAGGATGCGTTCTCTCAGTAACGGTTCACGTTCAATCGAAAGGTGATGAGCATCGGCGAGGGGCGTGACCGAAGCGACTGCACGGGTATAATCGCTTGAGATGATTCGGTCGATTGTGAGTTCAGAAAAGAAATCGCGAAGCCATAAAGACTGGGCGTGACCGTCTTCTGTGAGCGGTGCGTCAGGTTCTTGGCCCGCGGCTGAGCAGTGGCGAATCAAATAGAGTGTGGGCATATGGATTCTCCTCTTCAAAATGTATGGTTACCAGCAGGATAAGCGTGTCCTCGAGTCATTATGACTTGTGATGTATGTGACGTCTTCAAATCCATGCCAAGAAGCATTTTCGTAAAGGGAATTGAGCATCTCTTGGTCTTTACAGTAGATTGTGACGTCTTGACTGTCCGTCACCAATAGAGCGAATTCACACGTACTATGTAAAAAGTCTTCATACGTTGCGATTTCCGAGGACATATTCGGTTGGAACGCCTTGATATCAACGAAAATCAAATAGTGTTCATGTTGTGTGAGCAGTTCAGCGAATTGACGACCATCGATTACGATCGAATCCGAAAATAACAGGCGATTCAGGTGTCCATCTTTTACAATATATGATTCCTCATCAATCACTTTCCATCGGTATTGATCAAGAGGGATTGGACTTAAGATTGCTTTTAGAAATTGCCCATATTGATTGGGAATTGTAAAACGTAAACCACGCCTCAAAAGAACACCTCCTTCATTTGATGGGATCATCCCATTTTCATAAAAAGTTTCAGCACAAAAAATCATACATAACCCTTATCATTCATCACAAAAGAGTTATAATCGGTATAACGATTATAAAATATACGATGGAGGAATGGGGATTCTTCAATCGTATGACAAAAAATTCAGGGGATAAGGATGGGGTTTTCATGAGCAGTACGCAAACGAGAACAGACGTCATTTTGATTGGGGCAGGGATTATGAGCGCAACGCTCGGTTCACTCTTTAAAGAGCTCGTACCGGAGTGGAACATCAAAGTGTTCGAAAAGCTCGATGCAGCAGGGGAAGAAAGTTCAAACGAGTGGAATAACGCAGGTACGGGACATGCCGCACTTTGCGAATTAAACTATACAACAGAGAACGCAGACGGGACGATTGACATCTCCAAAGCGGTCAACGTCAACGAGCAGTTCCAAATCTCGCGTCAGTTTTGGGCGCATCTCGTCAAGCAGGGACTGATTGAGAATCCAGGAGCCTTCATTCGTTCGATCCCACATATGAGCATGGTCCAAGGGGAGAAGAACGTCGATTTCTTGAAACGCCGTTTGGAAGCGCTCACAGCGAATCCGCTGTTTGAAGGCATGGTCTTATCGGACGATCCGAATGAATTACGGGAATGGTTCCCGCTCATCATGGACGGACGGACACCGGATGAACCGATTGCTGCGACGAAAATCGACTCAGGGACAGACGTGAACTTTGGCGCATTGACACGTATGTTGTTTGACCATCTCACATCGAACGGGGTCGAAGTCAACTATGGCCATAGCGTCGAGGACGTGAAGCGCCTCGAGAACGGTCATTGGGAAGTGAAAATAAAAGACATGTCTCAGAACACGATTGAGACGCATACGGCACCGTTTCTCTTTATCGGAGGCGGTGGTGGCAGTTTGCCGCTCTTACAAAAGACAGGGATTCCGGAATCGAAACAAATCGGAGGATTCCCGGTCAGCGGTCTCTTCCTCGTTTGTAAAAATCGCGAGGTCATCGAGCAACATCACGCCAAAGTGTATGGTAAAGCGAAGGTCGGGGCACCACCGATGTCGGTCCCGCATCTCGACACTCGTTTTATCGATGGACGCAAAGAGTTGCTGTTTGGACCGTTCGCCGGCTTCACACCGAAATTCTTAAAAACAGGATCGAACTTGGATTTGATTCGTTCGGTCAAGCCGAACAACGTCATCACGATGCTTGCCGCAGGGGCGAAAGAGATGCCACTTACGAAATACTTGATCGAGCAGGTACTCTTATCTCACGACAAACGGATGGATGAACTCCGTGAATTCATCCCGAATGCCAAGAATGAAGATTGGGAGATCGTCGTGGCAGGGCAACGTGTGCAGGTCATCAAAGATACACCGCAAGGAAAAGGAACGCTTCAATTCGGAACGGAAGTCGTCAGTGCCGAAGATGGGTCGGTCGCGGCGCTTCTCGGTGCTTCTCCAGGCGCATCGACGGCCGTGCACGTCATGTTGAAAGTGCTCGAGCAGTGCTTCCCGCAACACTTACCGGAGTGGGAAGCGAAAATCAAAGAAATGGTACCGTCGTATGGATTGAAGCTTTCGGAACACCCGGATTTATTCAAGACGATTCACGAATCGACAGCGGTCACGCTCGGTTTAGAGGAAAAGGACATGGTCCACAATTAATTGATTCAAGACGAGCATACAATCGTATGCTCGTCTTTTGTATAGAAAAAACTCCCTTCAAGAGATAGACAGGTTATATTATTTAACCTGTCTACTTTTTAGGGAGCTTATCATATCGGGTCGCTCATACCATTTTGAGAAACGTCTTTGCCTGCTGTTCGAGAGTAGCGGCTGAATCTGCTAATTTTTCGAACTCTCGGACCGTCTGTTCGAGTTGTCCCGAGCTATCTTTGACTTTATGAGAAATTCGTCCGATGCTCATCGACACGTCATCGATGCGTTTCACAATGCCTTCAATGTTGTTGTTCACTTCTGTAATGGAGAGTGAGACTTTGTTTGAAAGATTGCGCACCTCTGTCGCGACGACATTGAAGCCGCGTCCATGTTCACCTGCGCGTGCCGCCTCGATTGCGGCATTGAGTGCGAGAAGGTTGGTTTGGGCAGCGATTTCACGAATCGTTCGGACAATATCCGTGATCGTTTTCGCCTCTTGTTGGAGAGCATGTAAATGCTCTAGGTTTTGAGTCGACTCTTGTTCAATCAGTTTGACGTTTTCGAGTACGTGTTCTCCGTCTTGTTTCCCGATTTGGGACTGGGCAGATAAGTATTCAGACGTCTCTTGAAGATTATTCGCCATGTGGAGTACGTCTTGTTGCCGTGACGTGATATCGGCTGCAATCTTTGAGACGCCGATGACGTTCTGGTGGGCATCATCGAAGATCGGCATGTAGGTCGCCTCTAGCCAGACACTATGACCATCTGCGGCACGTCGTTCAATCTTGTCGTGATAACTCAACCCTTGCATGAGCTTACGCCAAAACAGGTCGTATTGGGGACTGTTCGCGAACTCGGGCAAGCAAAGATCACGATGGGGGCGTCCCATCAGTTCCTTGACTTCGTACCCCATCGTTTTGGCAAAAATCTCATTGACGTAGGCGACACGGCGATTTTCATCAAAGCGAATGATGGCCAGATTGTTTTCGATTGCCCGAACGACGTGCGTGTCGGTGACATGGGTCGTACTAGAGTGCAGTTGCATCCTAACATCCTCCCTATATCATAAGGTATATTTGTTTTAGGATACCCGAAAAATGTAAAAAAAAGTATATTATTTTAATAGAACAAAAAAAGACCACTTCCACTGGAAGAGGTCAAGGTGTGAGTGTCGCCATGCTTTCATGTAAGTACTCGCCAATCGTGCGCTCGATGTCGCTCTCTGAACGCTCGAGGGCAAGGGAGAGCTCTTTCACCAAAATCGTTTTGGCGTTCTCTAAAATCTTACGATCTTGCTCGTATAGTTTTTTGTTCGCTTGAAGTGCCTCGATTTGTCTACGGCTCAATGTATTCACCACTTGGGCAATCTCATGACGGTTTCCTGAATGCACGACATTCAAGAATTCACGATTGCGGTTGTTGGAATGCGGATTCCATTCCACGCCAGGTGAGCGGAACGACTCTAAAATCTCTGATGCCTCATCTGCTTCGAGTAACGTCAACATCATCACGTTGTCATTGTCGACGGGAATGCTGATCTGCAACTTTTGTGAGTTGTTGATGGGGTGAAGCGTATAGTACGATTTCGTCTCTCCTGCGACCGTTTTGTCCGAAATGTCGTCGATGCGACATACGCCATGGGTCGAGTAGATGATTAAGTCTCCAGTTTTAAACAAGTCGATCACCTCTTCCTTACCTATAAGCATAGTCATTCAGAAGATGAAATGTCAACTAGGTTGACGTTTTTGTCCATGTATGCATATGAAAAACCGTGTCGCCTTCAAGCCGACACGGTCATAGTTTCCAATCCACGCGCAGAATGGTTTTCAGATGTTCGAACGCTTCTTGACCGATACTTTCTTGTATCCGTTGCTCAAGCTGCGCTTTGAGCGTCTCGTTTTGCTCATAACAAGTATGACCGAGGGAGGTCAACTCGATACATTTGTCTTTTCGATTTTGCGGATGGTCTGTCACAAGAACGAGCGCTTTACTCTCTAGGTTCTTGATCAGTTTATGAGTCGCTTGTCGAGAAATATGGACACTGTGCGTGACTTCGGCAATTGTTGTTTTCGACTGATAAAGTGTCGCGAGAATATACCACTCCGAGTTCGAGAGTTGGATATCACTTTGTTCATTCCAAGATTGTTCACTCATGCGTCGAACTTGATCATTTCGCTCTGACAATAAATCAAGTAGACGGGTTGACGTTGATGGAGTCAAATCAAGTCACTCCTCTTTCATTTCCGGCTTTTAGACGTTCCTAACTATACAAAAGCAACTATCCCCCGTCAACGTCAATCTAGAACAAAACGAGGCACGAGGCCCCGTTCCGATTAGCAGTCTTTATTTTTGAAGTCGATGACCATGCGTCCTTGAATTTTCCCTTGCTCCATCTCTTCGAACACGTCTTGCACCTCGTGAAGACAGCGTTTATGAACAACAGGCACAACGAGCCCTTCTGCCCCGAACTGGAAGGCTTCTTCTAAGTCTTTCCGTGTCCCGACGAGTGAGCCGACGACTTCGATTCCATCGAGGACGAGACGAGGGATGTTCAAGTCCATCGTTTCAGAAGGAAGACCGACGGCGACCACTTTCCCACATGCTCGGACTGCATTGACTGCAGAATTAAAGGCGACTTTTGAGACGGCTGTGACGACAGCGGCATGAGCCCCACCGAACTTCTCTTGTACGATGTCAGCTGCATCTCCTTCAGTCGATGGGTTAATCGTCAAATCAGCTCCACTCTCTTTGGCGAGTTCGAGCTTATCATCGTTCAAATCTACGGCGATGACGTGTGCGTTGAAGACGTGTTTCGCATATTGGATGGCCAGGTTGCCGAGTCCACCGCAACCGTAGATGACGACCGTCTCCCCAGGTTTCACGTCGGCAACTTTGATGGCTTTATACGTCGTGACGCCGGCACATGTGATGCTCGAAGCTTGCGCAGGGTCCAATCCGTCAGGTACTTTGACGGCATAGTCGGCCACGACGATACTTTGTTCAGCCATCCCGCCGTCCACGCTATATCCGGAATTTTGAACGTTTCGACAGAAAGTCTCTCGGCCTGTCGTACAATATTCGCAACGACCACATGCATGATACATCCAAGCGATACTGACGCGATCGCCAACTTTCAAACTCGTGACATCGTCGGCGATTTCAGATACGATCCCAATCCCTTCATGACCGAGCACCCGTCCTTGGACATCTCCGAAATCACCAGCTGCGACGTGAAGATCCGTGTGACATACGCCACAGTACTCGACATCGACGAGCGCTTCGCCTGCTTGTAATGGACGTAGTTCCTTTTCGACGACTTCGATGTTGGCCTTGCTTGCTGAATTGACGACGACTGCTTTCATGTGTGAACACACTCCTTGTGAGAATTTAGCAAACCTGATGAAAAATCCCTTCTCAATCACATCGTCAGGATAGCACAAAAAATGGAATGAAAGCGCTTTATTTTTGAATAGCATTTGTCTGAAAGATGAACTTTTCTCACACAAAGATTTAGGGGAATAGAGATAGAGAAAGTAGACGAAAGGAGTGTTATTTATATGACACGAACAGCGTTATTTCACACATATAAATCAAAGATTTTGCAGCTATCAAATTTAGAAGAAGAGACGTTGAAAAATGAAGACTTTTTGTTAGACCGTGATGAAAAGAAACAACTTGAGATCTATTACGCACCGTTCGAATACATCAATCCGGATGCGAAAGTCGTCATCGCGGGAATCACGCCAGGCTTGTATCAGATGCGTCAGTCGTTTGAGGCGATCCGTGACATGAAGGATGCGACAGATGAAGAGGCGCTTCGAGCCGTCAAACAGCGTGGCAGTTTTTCCGGTCCGATTCGAAAGAACTTAGTGACGATGCTGGACGATTTGGAGTTACATCATCATCTAGGGATCGAATCCTCCCTCGATTTGTTTGGATCAGCGAACCATCTCGTTCAAAATACAGCGGTTCTTCCTTATCCTGTTTTCTATAAAGGCAAGAACTATAACGGATCGAGCCCGGATATGATTCGAACGGAGCTGTTTCGATCATACGTAGAAGGAGTCTTCGCAGAAGAGATGGCCCATCTTCAAGATGCGCTCATCTTACCGATGGGCGTGAACGTGAGGCGAGCCGTGGAATTATTGGTTGAGCGAGGTCTTTTGAATCAGGAACGCGTTTTGAGCGGTTTTCCGCATCCATCTGGTGGTAATGGGCATCGCCATCGCATCTTCGCCGAAAATCGAGACGCCATGAAACGACACATTGCTGAACATTTCAAACGACATCCACTCTGAACCGCAGTGCGGTTCTTTTCATGTGAGCACATGAACTGACATCAACTCTTTACTTCGCTAAAATGATAAACGGTTGACTCACTCACGAGATGTAGAAAGGATGTCTGCCATGATCACATTGTCGTCCGTCCATAAGCGTTATGGACAAGAGATGGCCGTTCGCGATGTATCGCTTCACATTCGAAAAGGGGAGATTTACGGCATTATCGGCGCGAGCGGTGCCGGGAAGTCGACGCTCCTTCGATTGATGAATTTGTTGGAGAAACCGGATGCCGGGAGCGTCACGGTCGATGGCGACCAGTTGACCGAACTCTCTAATCGGGAACTACGCAAGAAGCGACATCGGATCGGTATGATTTTTCAACAATTTAATCTAGTCGCGAATAAGAACGTGTTTGATAACGTCCTCGATTCACTGAAACTTGCCAAGCGGCCGAAAGCATCATGGGAAGCACGCGTGATGGAATGTCTCCGGTTCGTTGGACTCGAAGCGTATCGCGATAAATATCCTTCCCAGTTGAGTGGGGGACAAAAGCAACGTGTCGCCATCGCTCGGGCACTCGCAAGTGAACCGAGTGTACTCCTATGCGATGAGCCGACCTCTTCACTCGACCCGAATACGACGGCGGAAGTGCTGCGTGTCCTTCAGTCGGTCAATGAAAAACTCGGCGTCACCGTCGTTCTCGTCACGCATGAGATGGATGTCATCCGTCAAATCTGTCATCGCGTCACCGTCATGGCAGACGGATCCGTTCATGAGACGATTGAGAGGGAGCCAACAGGGGTGGTCGCCATCGATCAGAATCCAAGTTGGTTCGTCGAACAGTTGCGAGAGGAAGGTGAAGCGAATGCCTGAAATCTTGGTCCGCTATCAATCAGAGATTTGGCAGTCCATTGCCGAGACGTTCATTATGGTCGGGGTATCGATTCTCGCCGCGATTCTAGTCGGATTGCCGTTAGGCACGTGGCTTTACCTTTCGCGTAAAGGACAATTGTTAGAGAATCAAATCGTCTTCTCCGTCCTTAACCTGGTCGTGAACATCGTCCGGTCTTTCCCATTCTTGTTACTCGTCGTGTTTTTGATTCCATTTACACGGCTCATTATCGGGACTGCCATCGGAACGGCTGCAGCGACCGTACCACTCTCCATCATTGCCATTGCGCACTATGCGCGACTCGTCGAACAGTCACTGATTGATGTCCCACGCGGCGTTATCGAAGCGGCACTCTCGATGGGCGCATCGGTTAAAGACATCATCTTTAAGTTTCTTTATGTGGAAGCCCGGTCCGGTCTCGTCCTCGGATTGACCACATCCATCATCAGTTTTATCTCATACTCGACGATTATGGGAGTCGTCGGGGGTGGTGGCATCGGTGACTTTGCCATCCGTTATGGATATCAACAGTTTCAGACAGAACTCATGCTCCATATGATTCTCATCATGCTCGTCTTCGTACAGTTGATTCAATTCACGGGCACGATCGTGGCGCGAATCATCGACAAACGTTAAACAGAAAGTAGGAAATGAATATGAAAAAATTGATGGCACTTCTAGCCTCACTCACACTCGTCCTCGCAGCATGTGGGAACGATACAGAAACACAAACGGAACAAGTAAATGAACCACAGACGTTGAAAGTCGCATCACTCATCCCACCGATGACAGATATGCTTGAAATCGCGAAAGAACAGCTCGCAGAAGACGACATCGAACTCGAAATCGTCGTTCTCGGAGACAACGTCCAACCGAACTCGGCACTTGCAGCGAAAGAAGTCGATGCGAACTTCTTCCAACACGTTCCGTATATGGAAGAGTTCAACCGCAGCAACGATGCGAATCTCGTTCCCATCGAACCGATTTATTTCGCAAATTATGGTGTATACGCAAAAAACTATGACAAGATGGAAGACATTCCGGAAGGCGCGACAATCGCCATCGCCAACGACGTATCGAACATCGACCGTTCGCTCTCCCTGCTCGCACAGCATGATGTGATCGAGCTCGGAGAGAAAGAAGGCACGTACTATACGCAGGCTGATATCACATCGAACCCGAAAAACTTCAAATTTGAAGAAGTCGATTTATTGATGCTCGCGCGCGCGTACGATGATGTCGATGCGGTCTTGATGACACCGGCTTACGCTGCACCGCTCGGTTTGACACCGAAGAGTGACGCACTCTTAACAGAAGGCGTCGAGAATGATTTCGCCATCACGCTTGTCGCACGTGAAGACAACAAGGATGACGAAGCGATCCAAAAACTCGGCGAAGCGCTCACAAGCGACGAAGTCCGTGCGTTCTTGCAAGAAAACTATGATGAAACGGCCATTCCGGCGTTTTAAACAAAAAAGATTGAGCCATCTGGGCTCAATCTTTTTTAGTACTCTTCGTATTCTCGCGGGTCTTGGTCATCGATGCGACCATCCGGTTTCGTCAACGCATTGAGCGTCTCCATCTCTTCCTCGGTCAATTCGAAGTTGAAGACGTCGAGATTCTCTTTTTGGTGCAACTCGCTAGACGAGCGGGCGAGCGGGATGACACCAAGTTGCACGTGCCAACGTAAGATGACTTGAGACACGCTCTTTCCTTTTTGTTTGGCGAGCTCGGTGACCTTTTCGTCATGGATGACCGTGCGGGCGCGACTGAGCGGGCTCCACGCTTCTGTGATGATGCCGCGTTCTTTATCGGCTTGCCGCTGTTCGACTTGAGAGAAGTACGGGTGTAACTCGATTTGGTTAATGACCGGTGTTTCTCCCGTTTCTTCAATCAAGCGGTCAAGGTGCTCCGGCATGAAGTTCGATACCCCAATAGAGCGGATCCATCCGTTTTTCTTCGCTTGAATCAAGGCACGCCATGCCTCGACGTACTTGTCTTGTTTCGGGTTTGGCCAATGCAAGAGGAACAAATCCCAATAGTCGAGGTTCGCTCGATATAGGGACTCTCGAATCATCTCGAGCGCCTGGTCGTAGTCATAATATTGCGCGCGCAGTTTCGATGTTAAGAAAAGTTGTTCACGCGGGATGCCGGATTGGCGAACCGCTTCACCGACCGCGCCTTCATTATCGTAGCGAATCGCCGAATCGATGAGTCGATATCCGTTCCGGATGGCGCATGTGATGGCGTCGACCCCTGCTTCACCTTTCAAATAAACCGTCCCGAGTCCGATGGCCGGAATCTCATAACCGTCATGTAACTTGATTGTTGGAATACCCATCAAATGCCTCCCCATTCAAAATCCGTTCTCTTCTCCGCTATTCCACTTTCATCGGAAATGAAACGTTTGAATGTGAGGTCAACGTCGAAACGCTTTGATCAAACCTTCTGCCAAATCGAGGATACACACGATGATGATGGTGAGTAAAACACTCCAGACGCCCCAACGACTGATTGTTTCGAGGTCGACGTTGATTTGCTCAGCAATCAACGAGAGGGCATTAGAAGAAATTAAATCAGGGTGCAGTAAAATGAGCGCTGTGACGACAATCCATACGATATTGAAGAGCGCGTTCCACAAGGCGAGCGGCTTTGTCCAATGTCGAACCATCCATTTGTAAATGGCGATGGCGATCCCAAAGGCGGCCAGGGCGATGACAAACGGGAAGAATTGATCCAAGACCGACGCATTGAGTAGCGGATAGGATTCACTATCTGTGACGACACGAATCAACTGCTCGGCGTTGACATACAATACGACCATCAGAACGGTGGCGATAAAGTCAAACAAAATCGAACCAAAAGAAATCGAGGTCGAACGTGGTTTTACTTTCTTGAGTTGTTCAGGTTTCCAACTAGAGAAAGGAACTTCGCCCTCAGGTACAGCACGTTCAATGATGAAGAACGTGAGGGTGATCCAGAATAGCGTCTGAACGACGACATTGAAGATAGCCGCCCCAGTTTGAAGGAATGCTTGAATCAAGAATTGACTCCAAGACATGTCGTCGATGGGATTGGTCAAATAACCGATGATGGAGAGAATGGTGACAACCGTGACGGCAATCGGTAAGACGATTTTGATGATGTTCACGTACTGTGTGAAGAGAGCAGGACCGATGAGATAAAGTGGTCGGTTCGCGTAGCGAGCAGCGAGGATTTGAGGGTCGCCGAGTTGGCGCAATGCTTCAAATAAAGCCGCTTCAGACGGGTCATTTCCAGTCATGTCATCAATGGTCGATTCCAATTCGAGTGCGACGTCTTGCCGCATCGACTCTGGGATTCGAGAGGTGACTTCATCGATATACACATCACGAAGATTCATGATCATTTCCTCCTTCAATTAGACGGGTCAACGTTTTCGACATGTTCATCCATTCCACGTACAACTCATTCAAAATGTCCATCCCATCCGAGCTGAGCACGTAGTACTTGCGTGGTCGACTCTCTGTCGTATCCCAGGAACTCGTGACGAGTCCTTGTTTTTCAAGTCGACGCAAGAGCGGGTAGAGCGTACTTTGATCAATATTGATATCGGCATCTAGCAGTGCTTGAACGAGAGAATAGCCGTATTGGGGTGTCTTCAACTGACTGAGCACCGCAATCGTCAATGTGCCGCGCCGCAACTCCGTCACCAACGAGGCTTTTACATCAGACATTTTTTCGCCTCCTTCATTCGTTTATCTTTATACTGTATATCATACACTATAAGTTATCATACATCAATGTGAATAAAAGATGTTGAGTCATTTCCTGATTTTGGGATAATAAAGAGGAGGTGATGTTCATGAAGTGGTGGTGGATTCTTGGAGGTGTGGTGATCGCCAGTTTATTGACGATCAATGCGCAATGGTATGGGCATGCGGCGACGTTTGGAGTGCCGATTGGCTGGATCATCATGCTGCTAGTCTTGGCACAGTTTCGAAAGCCGACATCGACTCTTTGGGCGGCGTCGGTCGGAGTGATGAGTGTAGGGGCGGCGATTTTGCTTTCGATTCCGAGCTACTCGTTAGCCGAGGCAGAAGAGGTGTTGAACAAAACGTACAATGACGTGGCGTACATGGAGAGCGTTCCGACGACCGGGGGAGAATGGAATCCATTCTCCCCTCGAGTAGGCTATCGGTTTGAAACGGAGAGCGGAGACTCGATTTTATTCATCCCGGACTCGGGGAAGACGTTTGAACTATAAAAAAGCCTCGCTCTCATGATAGAGGGCGAGGCTTTTTGTTAGTTGCGAATCATGTAGTCGAAGGCGCCGAGTGCGGCTGTCGCACCAGAACCCATCGAGATGATGATTTGTTTGTAGGCGCTGTTCGTGCAGTCTCCTGCCGCAAACACACCTGGGACGTTCGTCGCGCCATGACGGTCGACGACGATTTCCCCGAAGTTGTTGCGTTCGACCGAGTCGAGCCAGTCCGTGTTCGGGACGAGACCGATTTGGACGAAGACGCCTTCCAATTCGACATGATGTGACTCGTTCGTCTCACGAGACACATACGAGATGCCGTTCACTTTGTCCGTACCCGTGATTTCTGTCGTCTGAGCGTTCGTGATGACAGTCACGTTCGGGAGGCTGTGAAGACGATCTTGTAGCACTTGGTCAGCCTTGAGTTCAGGAGCGAACTCGAGGACCGTTACGTGCTTGACAATCCCTGCGAGGTCGATGGCTGCTTCGATCCCGGAGTTACCGCCACCGATGACCGCGACACGTTTCCCTTCGAAGAGAGGACCGTCACAGTGCGGGCAGTAAGCGACCCCTTTGTTTTTAAACTCCGCCTCACCTGGGACGTTGACGTTACGCCAGCGTGCACCGGTCGAGAGGATGACACTCTTACTCTTCAAGACAGCACCGTTCTCGAGTTCGATCTCGACGAGGTCCTTTTTCTCAAGACGCTTCGCGCGTTGAAGGTTCATGACATCGATGCCGTACTCTTTGACGTGCTCTTCTAGACTGGCGACGAGCTTTGGACCTTCTGTATAAGCAGTACCGATGAAGTTCTCAATCCCCATCGTGTCCATCACTTGGCCACCGAAGCGCTCCGCAATGATTCCGGTACGGATTCCTTTACGAGCCGCATATACGGCCGCACTGGCACCAGCTGGACCGCCACCGACGACGAGGACGTCGTACGGGTCTTTGTCCGAGAATGCAGAGGCGTCAGGACCTGTACCGAGTTTCGCCAAGATCTCTTCAAGTGACATCCGACCGTTCCCAAACGATTCTCCGTTTAAGAAGACCGTTGGGACAGCCATGATCTCTTTCGCTTCCACTTCATCCTTGAACGCGGCTCCGTCGATCATCGTGTGGGTGATGTTCGGGTTAAGGACGCTCATGACGTTTAGCGCTTGCACGACGTCAGGACAATTGTGGCAGCTGAGGCTGATGTATGACTCGAAGTGGTATGTGCCTTCGATATTTTGAATTTGTTTGATTGTGTCCGCATCAACTTTCGGTGCGCGCCCGCTCACTTGGAGGAGGGCGAGGACGAGTGATGTGAACTCATGTCCGAGTGGAATCCCTGCGAAGACGATTCCTGTCTCTTCAGATGGACGATTCACGCTGAAGCTCGGTGTACGCTCGAGCGTCGCGCGTTCGACCGAGATGCGTGATGACATGCTGGCGAGTTCGTTGACGAGCTCGAGCATCTCGTTTGAGACTTTGTCTTCCCCAGCGCTCACACGGAGGACGACATCGCCCTCCATGAGCTGGAGATATTGGTCGAGCTGTTGTTTAATCGCTGCTTCTAACATGCAATCGCTCCTTACAATTTACCGACGAGGTCAAGGCTTGGGCGGAGTGTTTCAGAACCCTCTTCCCATTTCGCTGGGCAGACTTCGCCTGGATTGTTGCGTACGTATTGTGCTGCTTTGACTTTGTTGACGAGCGTGCTCGCGTCACGGCCGATGCCGCCAGCGTTGATCTCGACAGTTTGGATGACACCATCTGGGTCGATGATGAACGTACCACGGTCTGCGAGGCCGTCTTCTTCGTTCAAGACGTCGAAGTTGCGTGAGATGACGTGTGATGGGTCACCGATCATGATGTACTCGATTTTTCCGATTTTCTCAGATGTTTCGTGCCAAGCTTTATGTGTGAAGTGTGTGTCTGTAGAAACAGAGTATACTTCTACACCGAGGTTTTTAAGTGTAGCGTACTCGTTTTGAAGGTCTTCAAGTTCAGTTGGGCAGACGAATGTGAAGTCAGCTGGGTAGAAGCAGACAACGCTCCATTTACCTTTGAGGTCGTTCTCTGTAACTTCGAGGAATTCACCTGTTTGGAATGCTTGTGCTTTGAATGGTAGTACTTCTTTGCCGATTAATGACATGGGTTATGTCCTCCTTGTGTTTTACTCTAGCGTTTCTATCTCGACTAGAATAATTATAATGTAATACTAACTTCATATAACGAGCTGAAATTGTCAAGGCGTTTGCATGCTATTGGAGGATTAGGGATATCAATGGATTATCCGATTTTGGCTTAAAGAAAGTAAAGAAAGCGATTACATATTGATTAGTATTTTTCTCTCTCTTTTCTTATTTTGAAAAATGAAATCTATAAGTGAAGTTACTAATGTATTGACTAGGGTCACTAACTTTCTCGTCGTGAATTATATGATTATCAATTACGTAAAAAAATACCGTAATCACAAGTAGCGATTACGGTTGAATTTTATATGTGCATGCTAATTTTAAACTACTCCATCCATGGGATTCTCCTGCAGAAAATTTTAAGCGCATGATTAATTGTTCTTTATCGTCATTCCAAAAAATCGCATTGTTGATCTTCGTTGGATGATTTGCAATAAACTTAAGATCTTCTCCATAAGAAATGATCTTGGATAATTTTGCATAATTACTCTCATAAAAAGTATGAAGTGTAGGTATATCTCCCACAATTGTTGATATCCCAAGCTTTAGAGAAGCTTTTGAGGCTTTGGATAACGAATCAGCAAGATATTGATTTGCAGATTCTAGTACCTCTTCTCGAGTTAATTTTCCCTCTAAATAGAGCTTTTTTAGTTCTTTTGCTACTTGAGTCGTTTCACCAATTCTAAAGTAGTTTGCTCCCAAAATAGTTCCGAATCCAGGATTCTTTACTACAGGTATCGAATTTGATTTAGCGTTTGCTTTTAACGAGTAACAGAGCTCTTTTAATTTCACTTCTGAAGAATTAGGATTCTTTGGAGTTAAAGTGATTTTTATATCTGAATTGTCTTTAATATCAAGTCTATAAGCATCATCGGTAAGCGATATTGCTGAGATTTTATACTCTGAATATTCTTCTTTAATACTAGGTAGTAAAATGGATTCGACAGCATCTTTTGATGCGTACTTTAATTTTCCTAATGTATCTTTTTTTAAATTCTCACCATATATCTTTAAGTTGTTTAAATGGCGAGCCTCTTTTGAATTTTCGTCAGAAATAACTGCCTTTTGATTAGTGAGTAGATAGTGATAAATTAAAGCTTCGTTCACTTTACCAATACTATTTGGATCATTCAATCTAACTTCATTGGTTTCATGAATAAGTTGGGTCCAAATATCTTCAAACTTACTAATTAGTTCTTGGTTAATGTTAGTTGTAGACTCATTATTAAACAAAGCGGTAGTTAGTTTTATAGGACTATGGGGCTGACTTTCAAATTTAAATCTAATATACAATGTGATATTTCCGTCTGTAAAACCAATAGATGCATTGCCTTTACGGAACAGAATTATGTTTGCATCAGAATCAAATTGATATTTCTTTTCAAGAACAGGAAACTCTGGTGCCTTTTCAATCGACACTAACATTGGCTCCCCTTGAAACAGTAATAGATTTAATCCAGAAATCACCTGTTGTTGATTATTACTATTTAGAAGTTCTTGAAACATTTCTAATGTACTTTCTCTTAATGAATACAGAATGTTTTTTCTAGCTACTCTAGCTTTCTCATTTGATGAAAACTTAATATTTTGTTTACGTACTTCATTGCGATAATCTTTTAAAGACATATATTGGTTAGTTGACCTTAAAAAACTTTTGAAAAAGGCTTCATATAATCTGTCTAACGTTGAGTTAAATTTATCTTGTAAAAGAGGGTCACTAAAATATTTTGATAAGAAGCTTTTTCCTCCTAAATTCCGAGGTTGGATATCTCCAGTTTTCGAATTAAACAGATGATATGGTACTTGGCTTTTATGTAATGTTAATGTTAGGTCAGGGTGTTGATCAGGGTTTGGGGTGTCAAACTTACTTTGTATTGAAGTAATTGAAGAATGCTTTTTATAGAGATAAATTGCAGTAGCAGCTGAAGAGGAGTGTAAATCAATGCGTTCCCCTTTAATCAATTTAGATAAATAGTGCTTTACTTCTAATACATGTTGATTGCCTCTTTGCTTTTGCGTCATTATAAATTTCTCCTATTTAACATTTTCTCTAAGCTATATTGTTTATTATATCGTTTTGGTCCTCATTTTTTGGAAAAACTTAACTCTGGCCATTTTGAATAGAGTCAGTTATGATTAGTGAATAAGAGAATATTATGTAACGGCTAAGAAGATGAGGTGAGAGGACATGAAAATTGACGAACGAGGTAGAGCTAAATTTAGACCCACGAATGACTACTCATCCGAAGATGTCAAACAAGTATTAATAGAAAAAATTAAAGAAGAGTCTAGTCGAATTATTCAATCATCTAAAGATGAAGAAATATTGAATAGTATTAAGCGAGAAAAGCATAAATTTCACGTAGTCAGTCTGTTTTCTGGTTGTGGTGGTTTAGATTTAGGATTTGACTTAGCTGGATTAGTATCTAGTCAAGAAACTCCCAGTATTTTAGAAGAAGTGTACAAGTCGAAAAGTAATTTTGACAGATTAGGAAAGCAAAATATATTCCAAACAATTTATTCAAATGACTTATTTAAAGAGTCATCTAGATCTTACAAGTTAAACTTTGATAATGAGCACACAGTTCAGGATCCACGAGATATACGAAAAATTAAATACTTTCCGTATGCTGATGTGATTTTAGGCGGTTTTCCTTGTCCTGGATTTTCAGCAGCTGGTCCGAGGCTAATCGACGATGAAAGAAACTTCTTATATATTCATTTTATTCGTGCAATTATTCAAGCAAAACCAAAAGTGTTTGTAGCTGAGAATGTTAAAGGGCTTTTAACATTAGGCAAAGGTGAGGTTGCTAGACAGATCATAGAAGATTTTGCTTCTGCAGGCTATAAAATTCAGTATAAATTAGTGAATGCAAGAGATTATGGTGTACCACAAATAAGAGAACGTGTATTTATTGTAGGCGTTCGCGATGACGTTAAATTTTCATACAAATTTCCGGAACCTACTCATGGAGCGGACAGAAGCCTATATGTAACGCTCGAAGATGCTATTGGTGATTTACCAGAATGGCCAGAAGACGTTTATGAAGGCGACTTTTCATCGATTTATTTATCACGCAATCGTAAAAAAGATTGGAACGATCAAGCTTTTACAGTTCAAGCATCAGGTAGACAAGCGCAATTATGGCCTGGTGGGGAAAGAATGAAAAAGTTAGGCAAAGATGAGTGGGGATTGGTAGGAACTCAGAATCGTCGGTTGAGTGTCAGGGAATCGGCGAGAGTTCAAACTTTTCCAGACTGGTGGGTATTTGATGATGGAAGTAGCACATCTGTTAGCTCAAAAAATAATAGGCTAGATAAGCAGTATAAACAGATCGGAAATGCAGTTCCGGTTCTATTAGCAAGAGCTATTTTACAACCAATTGCCGACTGGGCGAAAAAAGAAATTGATCACCAAATTGAAGTGGATAAGCAACAAGCACAGTTGTCATTGGATATTTAAAGGAGGAGGGCTATTGAGCTCTCCTCTTTATATTTAAATACTATAAATATCATTAATTAAACAAACACATATAATTAATTATGTGTTAGATAATGGGTCTTTGATGTCTATTCCCACCAACCAAATAGGTACCTTTAAAACACTTGAATATGTTTCAATCGTCTTTTTCATTTTCTCGTAAGTCACTATATTACTACTTAATAATTTTTCAAGATTACCCGTTGGTGTTATGTAAATTAACAAGTCAATACCTGTTAAATTATCTAAATGTAGTACTTTAAATAAATCATAATAACCTAAAGCCCAGTTAGCAAGTTGAATTTCACCGACTACTGTAGGAGTGGATTCGTCATTGAGTTCAAAGTTATCAAAGTAATTATCTTCAAATACTTGATTAGAAAGATAGTGTTTTTTCTTTTGCTTTTTCACGAAATTCCTCCAGTGTGTATTACCGTCACTAATTGAACGATGTCCGAAGCAGTAGTCGTAAACCTTTTTAGCATTCAATTCTTCATCATAGTAGGCAAAATCGAACCCCTTAGCTTTATCGTTGTCTTGAAAATATCCATCCATAAAACTAACTTCGAGATGTATATCTGGAATTTCAATTAAGCGTTTTCTAAGCGCCTTATTGATTTCTTTAGTAGAAATTTTACGATAATGTTTTTTATTTTCGGTTCCGTGTACTGGAGTAAGGTCATCAAAAGATTTATGAATAAGGTTAAAAACATCTTCTCTGTACTTAGGAAAAACCTCTAAAAAGGTTTTAGAATTCCTGTAATAAAAACTATCGACGAGCTGTATTTGAAATTCTTTTAATTGTAGCCAATCAGTATCTTCTGTAGGATTTTCAATCCATGTACGTTGAATTTTCTCTGAGTTCATTACTTTAGTCTCCTGATATTTTTTTTGAATTGTCGACAAAATGTGTGATTGTATAAATCACATGATCGAAATCATCATTGACCTGGTGTTCCCAAAATCGAAGGATGATCCAACCTTCCTCTACATAATGTTGTGTGACGTCGGCATCGCGTTCGATGTTACGTCCAATCTTTTGACGCCAAAAATCGGCATTCGTCTTCGGCAATTTGAAGTGGAGGGGACAGCCGTGCCAATAGCAAGAATCCAGAAATACGACGACGCGTAATCCCGGGAACGAGATGTCGGGGGTCCCGTAAAGTTTGCGATTGTTCTTGCGGTACCGGTATCCGGCCGCCCACAGCGCTTTTCTGACTTTGACTTCCATCTTCGTATCTTTTCCACGGTTGCCGCTCATCGTCTTGAACACGGCTGGACTCGATGCTTTCGGTACGTTTTTGGCCATATCCCTCACCTCCCTCTACTAGGAAGATTCCACTGTAGGGAGAGAAGTACTCATGTTAAGCGTCTAAAATCTGCTGAATGTAGTTTCGATCTAACCAAAACGCCTGCTTTGTGATCCATTGTCCATCGGGGAGGCGGATTTTGTCATCTCCATCCGCACCTTTTGAACGTACATGTGCGACTTGGTTGAATTTTGATCCGGGCAGGTTGTTCTTTACTCTATTTTTCATGGGAATCAGCTCAACCCCTTCTATTACGACCTTTCGAGCTTCGGACCACATCTCATATAGTTCGCCATCGATTGTATCGAGTGGCATGTTCCAGAGTCGAATGCCTACAAAGCGAGGGATTCGTTTTTTCTTCGGGACGTATTCTTCGTCATATTGAAATTCTAAGAAAAGATATTTCTGTTCTGCGAATGTGTCATATAGGTCTGAATCTTCCCAGTCACTTTGGCATAGATTTTCAAAATCGACCTTGCCGAACGACATATGTTCGCGAATCTTTCCGTCGGGTTCTCGTGCGACCGTTTTGAACTTGATGTTTGCCTTCGCAAATTCTTCGATACCGGAAAGGTCTGTCTTTTGCACTCCTAACAGTTTGGCCATGACATGAGGAATCATCGCCTTGTTTCTAGGGTTATATGGAACTTTCGTTTCTTCACATAAATCAATCAGTGTCTTGCCATAGTGTGGTGAGAGTCGGGTTTCGAGAAGTTCCTCGATAGACATTTCGTTTAACTCACCTTGGTTCGCGATAGATTCCATTAGTTCCGGTGTTAAATATTTACGAATCAATCCAGACATATAGGATGCTTTCAAAGAGAAGGCACGCGGTTTGGCAGGTTCATCTGAGAAGGGTTGAGTACGCACAATCGAACCGTTCGCCCCTTTTGTACAGGCGGACAGATACATCGTATCTGCCTCCGAAATGAGATGAGCCTCTCCATTCTTGATTTTGGTAACGATTGTTTCCCAGTCTTGTCGCATCACGGCTAAATCTTCCTCCGAGAACTCGTTTAAGAATGACTTGTAGATACGGTAGTCATCCATTGGGATCTCAGGCTCATATTGATAGAGCATGATGAGCATACTTGTGGCTTTCGATAAAAAGCTTGAAGTTTCAAACGAGTATCTATGCTCGCTATGGTAATCAATCATATTCAAGACGAGTCGTTCTTTTGAAGAATATGTACCATTTTTGTTTTTCTTGAAAGGAGTGACCTTTAACTCGATACCAAGTTCCTCAAAGTCTGGTCGGGCATCTGAATTGATTGGATATCCGAAGTGGCTCTCTTCAATGATGTGACCGAGTGATCCCTTGGAACGAACATTTTTAATCCGTCCGGTCGTATCAATCTCGCCGAATGTCTTGCCCTCAGCCTCTCTTGCCTTATCCATTAATTCTTGAATCGTTTCGTAACGCAATCGAATACCTCCTATAAATTTACATATGTAAGATGAGTATAACGTAGTTGTTGATCCCATTCACCTTTTCTGTTAAACTAATTTCATCGAGCTAGTTCGGTTGTGATAGGACCTAAAATAGCGTAAATTTAAGATAGAAAATACGAAAGGGTGTTCCCATTGATTAAAGTAGTTGAGTTGTTTGCCGGTGTAGGAGGTTTCCGCATCGCGCTTGAAGGAATCAAAGATGTGAATGCCGAGCCTACATCTGACAAATTCGATGTGGTTTGGGGCAATCAGTGGGAGCCGGCGACGAAGGTACAACCGGCCTTTGATTGCTATGCTGAACGTTTTAAAGGACGTGGCCAACACGTAAATGAGGATATCGCGCTGTCATGGATGGAAGCAGGACCACACCATTTACTTGTGGGGGGCTTCCCGTGCCAAGACTATAGCGTGTCACGTAGCTTGAAGAATGAGCAAGGGATTCAAGGGAAGAAGGGTGTCTTGTTCTGGGAAATCATGAATATCATCGAACAGGAAAAGCCGCCTTACGTCTTACTCGAGAATGTCGATCGCCTAATGAAGTCACCTGCGAAGCAAAGAGGGCGTGACTTCAGTGTCATGCTTCGAGCGTTTGCCGATCAAGGATATACGGTCGAGTGGAGAGTCATCAATGCTGCCGATTATGGATTTGCCCAACGCCGTCGCCGTATCTTCATCTTTGCGACGCGAGCGGATTTGAAGCATTCAACCCGAGCGGGGAAAGCGAATCCTGAGCAGTGGTTGTTGAAAGACGGATTCTTTGCACCGACTTTCCCGGTCATGGAGATGACGAGCGAGAAACATCCAGGTTCGACGTTCGAGTTGCCGAAAGACATCGTTGAAATCTCGGACACATTCTCTGCGACTTATCGAAATGCGGGTGTCATGACGGGGGATCAAGTGACGACGCTTGAGGCGCTCCCGGTTCGCGAGACGGCTAAGACGCTCGGCGAAGTCGTTCGAGAGGTCTATGAGCAGTTTGGCCCTGCTCCGGAACACTATTATCTGGATACAGAGAAGGTTAAAAAATCTGGACGTACGGAAAAAGAGGAATTGGCTTACATGAAAGGACCTAAAAAAATCGAACGTACTTCTGCGAGCGGTCACGTCTATGTCTATGCCGAAGGAGGCATGTCCTATCCAGATTCGCTAGACCTTCCAGGTAGAACGATGTTGACGAGCGAAGGAACGTGCAACCGTTCAAGTCATGTCATCGAAGATCCACATACGAAAAAATTGCGCTATTTGCGTCCGGAAGAATGTGAAGGATTGAATGGCTTCCCATACGGATGGACCGCGACTATGACAGACCGCAAGCGATACTTCACGATGGGGAATGCACTCGTCGTCGGATTGATTGAGCGGATGGGCCATCGAATCGCAGAAATTCATGAGCAAGAGGACGAGCAGAGCCTGTTGCACGAAGTGAAACAGATGCAGTTGTTGGGGACGTATAATAACTTCAAATAAAAATAATCCTCTTTCTTCGTTTCGATTGATTTTGAATTCAATTACTGAATTCAATAAATTTCCGTAGCGATAGTGAGAGGATTTTTGTTGTCTTTAGGCAAATACTTGCGTTAGAACGAAACTAATAATTTATAGGAGGCTCGACATTTGAATTTACCGATTTTACAACCAAGCGGAAGAGGAAGAGAGTTTAATTCAGTTGATGATTTAAAAAAGTATCGAGTATTAATTGCTTATCTTATCGATGGTCTTAGTCATAGGGAAATCGAAAATAGAATTCTAAAGCCCACTTCTAAAAAATCAAATGGTTTTGAATCGATGAATATTTTAAGATATCTAGGCCTGAGTAATGAATTCAAAGGTATTTTTATAAATTATTCAGTAGATGGAATGATTGAAGAGCTTACTGTTCATATCGGATATGAGGAAATAGTACGTATTCTTAGTTCTGTAAGTAAAGAATTAGAATATGTAACAGAAGAAGATATAAACGCCGAGGAAGTAGAAGGTGGAGGCATGGTGTTAGAAGGACAGGAACATTATTACTACGGAAAGCGATATGAGCGGGAAGCTTCGAATCGGAAAAGAGCTATTGAAATTCATGGTGTGAATTGTATCGTATGTGATTTCAATTTTGAAGAAGTGTATGGCGAACGTGGTAAAGACTTCATTGAAGTGCACCATTTAAAACCATTAAGCACTTTAGATGAGCCTGTGATAGTGAATCCTAAAACTGACTTAATTCCCGTCTGTTCTAATTGTCATCGGATGATTCACCGGAAAACTGAACGAATACTGTCACCAGATGAGCTACGGCAATTGATAAAAAACAGATAAACGCAAAAGACAGAGGATCCCCTCTGCCTTTCAATCACTCCGCCATCAACGCACACACCGCATTCGAATACGCTACCGGATCTTCAATCGGTAACCCTTCAATGAGTAGGGCTTGTTGATACAAGAGGTCTGTATATTGTTTCGCTTTCGCTTCATCTTCTTTATACACACGTTGGAGTGTCTGGAAGATGGCGTGGTCGGCATTCACTTCGAGCACTTTCTCCGCTTTCATGCCGCCGCCGTTTGGCATCGCGTTCAAAATCTTTTCCATCTCGATTGAGACGTCACCCGCGACCGTCAAGCAAACCGGATGCGACTTGAGACGTGTCGAGGCACGCACTTCTTTGACGCGGTCTCCGAGCTCTTCTTTCATGAATGCGAACAAGTCTTGGTTGTCTTCGTTGAGCGATTTCGCTTCCGCGTCATCGAGACCGAGATCGCCGCTCGCAATCGATTTGAATTCTTTGTCTTCATACGACTGAAGCATCTTGATGGCGAACTCGTCGATTTCTTCTGTGAAGTAGAGGATCTCGTATCCTTCTTCTTTCAAACGTTCTGCTTGTGGCAAGAGATCGATGCGATGAATCGATTCGCCTGTCGCATAGTAAATATACTTCTGATCTTCTTTCATCCGCTCGACGTACTCTTTGAGCGAGACGAGTTTCTTCTCGTGAGAAGAATGGAAAAGAATCAAGTCTTTCAATTCGTCTTTGGCTGCGCCGAACTGATCATACACGCCGAACTTCAATTGGCGACCGAACGACTCATAGAATTTCTCATAGTCCTCACGCTCATTTTTGAGCATCTTCTCGAGCATCCCTTTGATTTTCGACTTCACGTTTTTGGCGATCACGCGAAGCTGGCGGTCCTGCTGCAACATTTCACGGGAAATGTTGAGGGAGAGGTCTTCTGAGTCGACCATCCCTTTGACGAAGCCGAAGTAGTCTGGCAAGAGGTCGGGTGACTTCTCCATGATCAACACGCCGTTCGAGTAGAGCTCGAGCCCTTTCTCGAATTCTTTCGTGTAATAGTCGAATGGAACCGTTGACGGGATATACAGGATTGATTGATAACGAATCGTCCCGTCGACGTTCAAGTGAAGGTGCTTGAGCGGCTCATCAAAGCCGTAGCGCTTCTCGTGATAGAATGCCTTATAATCTTCGTCGGTTAGTTCGCTCTTTCGCTTCCGCCAAATCGGCACCATGCTGTTGACGGTTTCTTCTTCTTGATAATCCTCGTACTCTTCCGAGTCCTCTTTTTGACGATGCTTCGTCACATCGAGTTTGATCGGGTAACGGATGAAATCCGAATGTTTCTTGATGAGCGAACGGATCTCATATTCTTCAAGGAATGACGAGTACGCATCATCTTCTGTGTCTGCTTTCAAGTGGAGCGTGATTTCTGTACCGATGTCCGCTTTGTCTGTCGGTTCGATTGAATAACCGTCTGTACCTTCGGACTCCCATACGTATCCTTGATCACTGTCAATCGAGCGAGTACGCACGGTTACGCGGTCAGCGACCATGAACGCGGAATAGAACCCGACCCCGAATTGACCGATGAGGCTATGGTCTTCTTCCATCTTCGTCGCCTGTTTCATGGCGAGTGAACCGCTCTTTGCGATGATTCCGAGGTTTGTTTCGAGTTCTTCTTCTGTCATCCCGATCCCTGTATCGCGAATCGTGATCGTCCGCGCTTCTTTGTCGAGTTCGACTTTGACGAAGTAATCGTCTTTGTTGAATTCGATGCTTTCGTCGGAGAGGGCACGATAATACATCTTGTCGATGGCGTCACTCGCGTTCGAGATGAGCTCACGCAAGAAGATGTCCTTATGTGTATAGATTGAGTGGACCATCAACTCTAAAATTCGTTTCGATTCGGTTTGAAACTGTTTTTTTGTCATGATCGTTCTCCTTTTGATGTCTATATTTTGGCACTCTGTATATAGGAGTGCTAACACTATTGATTATCCTAATTTTTAGGAAGATGTCAACCGAGATTGAAGAAAAGATTGACGAGGACGTAGGTTTCGCATATAGTTGAGTACATGCGATGAGCTGGTCTATGTAAGACGGCGGACATTCCCTTGAGGAGCACGTTGTGGAGCGTGGTCCGTCGCGGTAGACTTTCGAGAGCACCTCTAGTGAGAGGTGCTCATTTTTTATGTACACAATTAGCCTCCCTTCAAGCGAAGGGAGGCTTTTCTTATGCCCGAATGGATGTGAGGAACATCTCTTTTAAAGCACGCAATTGTACAGCCGGTTCGATATCGTCCTCTAAATAACTGATGTGCGACTTCAACATGATGTTGTTGCCGAACGTCCCGAACGTATTGATGATTGTGACGACGGTCACCTTCACATCGATATCCGAGCGGAATGAACCGTCTCGTTTCCCATCTTCGATCAAGGGTTCGAGTGTCTGCATGATCTGTCGTTGAACGTCGATGTATGTCTCGATTCCAGGAAGAGGTGAGGCGACGAGCGATGCATAGCTCTCGAACGCCTCTCGGAAACGGGCATGGTTCGTCCGTTCCAACTGCATCTCGAAAAAGTGGTTCAAGATGGTCTCGAGTCGTTCATAGGCGTTTCCTTCCTCATGCATGAATTGTTCAAATCTCTCGAGTGTCGGTTGTAGATTCTTGACGGCTGCTGCGACGATCAATTGATCCTTCTTCGGGAAGTAGCGAAACAGTGTCGCCACCCCAATCCCTGCGGCGTCCGCGATGTCCTGCATTTGAACCTTCTCAAAGCCATTCTCTATAAATAAGCGTTCTGCCTCTTGGATAATCAGTTGAACTCGTTCTTCTTTGTTTTGTTGTCGTTTACTCAATTCGATCACCTCATTGTCTGTCCTTAGTATATCGTCTTCAAGCAGTTTCGTTGAGATTAATGTCACATCCAATTATGATTATGATAGTTAGACTATCATAATTTAATGAATGGAGCTGGGACAATGCGTTTACAGGGGAAAGTAGCGGTCATCACAGGGGCAGGAAGCGGTATGGGAGAGTCAACGGCACGTCTATTCGCCAAAGAAGGGGCAACAGTCGTCGCGACAGACATCAATGAACAAGGAGTAAACAATGTAGTCGAGTCGATTCGTGCACAAGGTGGGGAAGCCATCGCGGTGAAACATGACGTGACATCACGCTCGAGCTGGGAGGATGTATTCGCGGAAGTGGAAGCGACATGTGGCAAATTAGATATTCTCGTCAATAACGCTGGAATCGCACTTGCAAAACCTTTCTTGGAACAGACAGAAGAGGACTGGGCACGCACATATCGCATCAATATCGATGGAGTCATGTTAGGGACACAGTACGCGATTCCGCTCATGACGGAGAACGGGGGAGGATCAATCGTCAACATCTCCTCCATCTCTGCATTGACCGGTATGGCGGGTGCCGGGGCCTATACGGCCTCGAAAGGTGCGGTCCGTTCTCTCACGAAAGCAGCGGCCGTCGATTACGGGAAGCAAAACATTCGGGTCAACTCGGTGCATCCAGGGTACATCGTGACACCGATGAGTGCCCCGCATATGGAACATCCGGACTATAAGCAGCACTTCTTGAATCAAATCGCCCTGCCGAATCTCGGACAAGCGGATGAGGTGGCGGCAGCCGTTCTCTTCCTCGCGTCAGACGAAGCGAATCATATCAGCGGGATCGAACTTCCGGTAGACGGTGGCGTGACGGCGAAGTAAAAGTAGGGTCTCTATGGAGGCCCTACTTTTTTAATTACTCTAAGATTCCGATTAACTCCATCACGAGTAGTATGACTAGACCTGAACTAAGCACAGCTGCAAAAAAGACGAGCACAGCATACTCTTTCTGCTTCAAAATTGCCCACCATCCGGTCACAAACGCTCCTAGCCCGAGGATAGAGAATGTGGTCATATAGCTGAGTCGAAGCATGTTTGCAGTATTGTCGCTCCAAAGCGTCGAGTGGAAGATTGTATCAAATTGATTGAGCAGAAGAAACGGTACATACATGGCAAGGAACAAGGCAATCAAGAGAATAGACCATTTTCCGATTGAAGTATGTGGAAAGATTGCACCATTCATGAGGATTCACCTCTTTTCATTTTAAAATCATCTGTACTATTTATATTCCCGTTTTGTGTAAAGAGTTTGAGTGATTCATCAAATTGACATGATATAGTCGACATGAAAGAGTGAGATGACAATTGTAGAACAGTGCCAAATGAGCCGAAAAAGGAAATTGATTTTATTTAGTTAACTATGAAAGTTGGTATAGTGAGATGGACACTCAGTTTGAGATAGAACGGATTTGGATGGATGAAACGGAGCTGTTTTATCAAGTTCAGCTTCAACTTCGGTCTTCTGCTTGCGCCAGCAATCAGTTGATTTATTTAGATGATGCGAGTCTTGAGGATCTTCATCAAAAGATCGATCAATTCAATCAAGCGTGGGGCAAAGAACCGATTACATGGAGACTAGTCGATGAAGAAGAGGGTTCGGATGATTTGCAAGTCAATCTAACTTTCACGTTGATTGACCGGATTGGGACCATCCAAATCGATATTTTCATTCATGATGAATGGCAGTTTGACTCATTTGACCATGTTCATATGAAATTTAGAATGAGGACGACGATGGGACAGCTCGACGACTTGAGCGCTCAACTCAAACGTTTCATTCGTCGTGAGACCGACCATGTCTCATCACTTCGACCAGAATAAAGCAGCCTGAGACGACTCAGGCTGCTTTTTAGTACCATTCTTTCGGTTCGTAATTCAATTCGCGGAACAGCTGCTCACGCTCTTTTTTCGAAAGATCGCGCCATTGTCCAGGCGGGAGTTTCCCGAGCGTGATGTTCATGACACGAACGCGTTGGAGGCGGAATACTTCGTATCCGAGCGCCTCACACATCCGACGGATTTGGCGGTTGAGTCCTTGCGTGAGGGTAATGTTGAAATCGAACTTTGAAAGCGGACGGACTTTACACGGAAGTGTCTTCTGTCCAAGGATTTTGACGCCTGCTTCCATCTGCTCGACGAACTCTGGTGTGATTGGCTTATCAACCGAGACGATGTATTCTTTCTCGTGCTCGCCTTCTGCACGGAGAATCTCGTTGACGATATCGCCGTCGTTCGTCATGAGGATGAGACCTTCCGAGTCTTTATCAAGACGACCGATGTTAAAGATGCGGAGCGGGTGGTTGACCATGTCAACCAAGTTCCCTTTTACTTTCTTCTCTGTCGTACTCGTGATCCCGACCGGCTTATGGACGGCGATGTAGACGTTGTTTCGGGCGACCCGAGCGACCGAACCGTTGACGAGGACTTCATCCCCCGGTTTGACCTGGTCGCCTATTTTTGCTTTCTTCCCGTTGATGGTGACGCGTCCCTCTTCGACGAGACGATCGGCTTGGCGACGGGACGCCTTGCCTGATTCACTGATGAATTTATTGATGCGCATGTATACACGTCCTTTGTTTGGCTTCGTCCTCTCACTATAACGCATTTTATAAACTCTCGAAAGCGGGAAACGAACGGGAGAGGAGGGATGACATGGAGGCAGTACGACTGTTACAAGACGCGATCCGATTTCAGCAGGCACTGTGCGATACAACGTTCGGGAAAGAATTGATTCAAGAGGCATCACCTGTCCTTTGGTACGGGCGACCTGGTCCGGATCAATGGCTGACCATCGGGACGAATCCGTCTCGCGGCGAGTTTTTACATCGTGACGGGACATCGAGAACGGGGCAACACCAAAAGTTCTATTGGCGGGACACACTTTCGTTAGAAGATTACCTTGGAAATGAAGAGGCGCTGCAACAAACGCTCGAACGGGCATCGGACTATTTCGAGTCGGGTCGTGCGACGACGAGCTGGTTTGGGAAACCGGGTGGGGCCAAACTCGAGGCGCTCCTTAACGGGATGGGACGATCGTTCTATGATCATCCGGACGCTGTCATCCACGTCGATTTTTTTAAATTTGCGACGTATGAACAGATGGGGAAGATGAGGACCGGGCGCCACTGGATGGAACACCCGACCTCAATCGAATTGTTGGAGCGGACGATTGCGCACATCAAACCAATCCGTATCATCGTGCTCGGACGGGATAACTGTCGTGCCTTTAGCGGTTTTTCAACAATCGGAAGACTGTCTGCATATCCCGCCGTCACCTATGAAATCGGACTCCACGAATCGGGTATCCCGATGATCGGACTTCATATGAAGCCGTCAGAAGTGTTCGTTGGGCTCGGGAATGGTCGTGATTCAAACGGGCTACATTACGGGTCATACGCGAAACGCGAGCACCTGTTAAAAATAGGGCAAGCGATTGACACGATTATGGACGAGTGGCTGGCGGATGGACACGCGTGATGCTACCCCAAAAGTTGAATTCGTTGAAGTCGATGTAGCGCACGTCCTTCGAACGATTGTCGAGCACGGCTAACAAGATGACGTCCGGGAACCCCCGTTTTTCAAACTGCAAGTAGCCGATTCCCGTGACAGAATGGTTTTTATAGAAGCCGTTCGCCATGTTCAACACAAACGGGCGGCTTGCTTTCAGCTCACGCTCGAACGTCGTCCATTTCCAAAGATAGCGTGAACTGCCTCGACCGTCGTACCCGTATCGCTTCCAAAGTTTCGTGATGATGGTGGCGATTTGAGTCGGCGGCGTCCCTTTTTCGTCTTTGAAATGATGCTTGAAGGCGATCTCGCGCACATCTTCTTGGATCTGTGTCACATCATCTGGGATATTCGCATACCCATGATCTCGATAGAAACGGAAGATGGCGGTGATCGACGTCAACGTACAGTTATTCTTGCCGTTCTCGAACTGACGTTGGAGCAAGACGGGCACGCCTTCAATCTGTACAGAGCGCTTTAATGTCCAGCGTCCGTGATAACGATCGTTCACATAAGCTTCCGGGTCGATGATCCCGGCATAGCCGTTGTTCGCAACCTCGAGTTGTCCTGCAAATGGGTGCTCCATCTCGGTCTCCCTCCTTTTCTTTTAGTATACAAAGGACGCCCCATCTCATAAAAGAGAAAGGGCGTCGTTTTCGTTAAAACACAAGATGTGCGATGCCGACGATGATCGGAAGGGTGATGAAGGTACGTAACAAGAAAATCAAGACGAGGTCGAGGAATGAGATCGGTAGTTTCGAACCGAGCAACAAGCCCCCGACTTCTGACATATAGATGAGCTGGGTAACCGACAATGTAGCGATGACAAACCGTGTCAACTCACTCTCGATGCCGCTTCCGAGAACGGCCGGCAAGAACATGTCGGCGAACCCGACGACCATCGTCTGAGCGGCTTCCGATGCCTCAGGCACTTGAAGGAGCATCAAGATCGGCTCGAACGGCTTCCCAAGGATAGTGAAGAACGGCGTGTATTCTGCGATGACGACCGCAATCGTCCCGACCGCCATGACGACAGGGAGGACGCCAATCCACATATCGAGAACGTTTTTGAAGCCGTCTTTGAGTGTCTCTAGGAAACTTTTACTCGAACGTGACTTTTGTAACGCCTGAATTAACGCCCACTTACCGAGTGACACGTTCGCGGGTACTTCTTCTTCCGGTTTGAGCTCGGTCTTCTCATAAGCCGTGTCTGCCTTTTTAGATAATGGATAAATCCGTGGCATGATGAGAGCGGCGACTAGTCCGGATAAGACGATGGCCCCGTAGTAAGGCAAGAAGTATTGGTCGAGTTCGACATACTGTAAGACGACGATGGTGAAGGTGATGGAGACGACGGAGAATGTCGTCGCAATGATCGACGCTTCCCGTTTCGTGTAATAACCTTCCTCGTACTGTTTTGTCGTCAGTAGAATCCCGATCGTCGCATCCCCGACCCATGAGGCGAGCGAGTCAAGTGAGGCGCGCCCTGGCAAGCGGAAGAGCGGACGCATGATCTTCATCAAGAACGTCCCGACGAACTCGAGAAGTCCAAAGTTCAATAAGAGCGGTAACAACATACCGGCAAAGAAGAATGTCGCAAATAAGATTGGAATCAAATCAAAGAGCAATAAGCCCCCTGTAAATTCTGACGTGATCATCTCTGGTCCGAGTGTGAGTAGCGTCATGACCCCGGCGATGAAACCGATCACGCGCATGACGAACCAAAACGGTGTCACGCTAAACAGTGCGTTGATGGATGGTCGCTCCATCATAAAAGCAGGACGTGCCGTAAAGAGTAATAATGAGCCGACAATCGAAATCCCCATCATGATGACGGCGAGTGTCGGGACGAAATCCCCAATCCAGTCAATCAGCAGATTGGATAAGAAGGCGACTGGAATCGTGAAGCCTTCCTCTGATGAGATTGGTACGATGAAAAACATGATCCCGATGAGTGATGGAATCAAGAACTTAAAGAAGTCTCGACTCGAAAAAGAAGGTTTCTTTCCGTCTGGTGTTGATGAACCATTCATGATGCATTCCCCATTTCCCCGAAGTGATTGTGCTGTCTATGTATCCCCATTACACATCCAGCCGCTATTGAAACGTATTTCTTTCTTAGTATAGAAAATATGACCAGGTGCTATCAACAACATGCGGAAATTTTCTGAAAAATACAAGGATAAACACTAGGCAAAACATTCGTATTCCATCAAACCATTTAGTATGATGACGGCGAGTCCAACAAATTCAAGATATTTAGAAACTTCATTATAGAGATAGGAGAATGCATGATGAGATTGAGTGTGTTAGACCAGGCGCCGGTCACGTCGGGTCATACAGGAGAACATGCGCTGAACAGCGCGGTCGAGCTCGCACAAGTCGCAGAAGAGTTAGGATATTACCGTATGTGGATGGCGGAGCATCATGGTGGCATGTCGTTCGCCAGCTCGGCTCCAGAGGTCATCACGGCTTATCTGGCAGCTAAGACGAACAAGATTCGTCTCGGGTCCGGCGGCATCATGATGATGCACTACTCGCCACTCAAGATGGCAGAGGTATTCAAGACGCTCAGCGCGCTCGCCCCGGGACGGATCGACTTTGGTGTCGGACGTGCGCCAGGCGGTGATGCGAACGCCATCTATGCGATGTCACAAGGTCAGAAGCCGATGATGGACGGACTTTACGAGAAACTCGATACGACGCTTCAATTGATTAAAGATGAGGCACCGGAGGAAAGATGGTATAAAAATACACCGGCTGCTCCGACTGGTGTCAGCCTTCCAGAAGCCTGGTTACTCGGTTCGAGTGGGAACAGCGCCGTGCAGGCCGGACGGATGGGGCTCGGCTATTCGTTTGCCCAGTTCTTTAACGGACAATTGAGTGCCGATACGCTCGACACATACCGTCACCATTTCACGCCGTCTGATTTCATGGAGAAACCGGACATCAGCGTCACGTATTTGGTCACGACGGCAGAGACGGAAGAAGAGGCCGAATATTTGGCCCGACCTTCTGATCTGTCGCGTCTCTTCTTGATGCGTGGTCAATTGAGACAGTTGTTGAGTCCAGAAGCGGCTCATGATTATCCGCTCACGGAGGTCGATAAAATTCATATCGCCAACAACCGAGCCATCCACCTCGTAGGGACGCCGAAACAAATTGCGGAACAGTTACGGGATGAATCGGAACGTTACGGTTTCGATGAGGCGATGATTTGTAGCATCCAGCATAAGCAGGAAGATCGCCTGAACGTCTATCGTCTCTTGGCGAATGAATTGCTTTAACCTGAAGAGCACCTTCTCAAGTATGAGAGGGTGTTTTTTTATAAGAGAAAAACGTTTCCCCATTTTTTCAAAGGTTTTCTCCATAGTTTGAGCGAAACCAACTACACTATAAGAAAAAGGAACGGGTGGAGGGATACGATGCAACGGATGAAAGGCGACCCATATTATCTATTCGAGCTGTTCACACGCTTGTATCGAATGGTATTTCTAATGGAAGTGACAGAAGCAGGCTATCGTTACGTAAATGTGAGCGAACAGGGGAAGGTGGCCTCTTCGCTTCCAAGTGATGTAGAAGGGCGGTATTTACATGAGATGTATCGCTCGGAAGTGGTCGAGGAATTGATTGAACATTATGATGCGGTCGTTGAGACAGGGGAGCCGGTCTACTTCATGTCGCAAATGAACATCGACTCCAATACGGCCCGATTCGCTTCTTCTATGCTTGTACCGATTGAAGATGAGGATGGACTCGTTCGTTATGTACTCGGTTTGACAACTGATTTATCCGAGGAGGCGGAGATCAAGTTGTTAAAGAGTATCGAGCATATGGACTATTTGACCGGTATGCCAAATCTGATGAAAGTCAAATTGGAGCTCGACCAGTTGTTCGAGCAACATGACACCGAAGAGACGAGCGTCATGCGCCTTCACATCAACCGTTTCAAGATGATGATGTCGCTTCAAGGTGTGGAGCGCTCGAATCAGTTGATTAAAGACATCACACGTCAATTGGCGAATACGCTTCCGAAAGGTTCAATTATCGGTCGAGTAGACGGTGAAGACTTTATCGCGGTGTTACCTCATACTCCAATCCGGTTGGCATACATGTACGCCGAGCATTTGCTTGACGTGATTGCAGATCATTCGTATCAAGTGGCGGAGGCCGAATTCCCGTTATCGAGTTGTATCGGGATTGGTGCCGGTACAGCGGATGCCGACCGTGTCATCATGAACGCCTCCACGGCTCTGTTGGAAGCGCGTCAGACGGGAAATCAAACGATTCGTTTATATGAACACGATGAGTACGTGCAGCGTTACATCGATGAGATGATGATCGAAACGGAACTGGTCAAAGCGTTGAAGCTAGATGAGTTATACATGGTGTATCAACCGAAAGTGTCGATGGACGGTGCGATTCATTTTGAGGCACTCATTCGCTGGGAGAGTCCTGTTCTCGGATTCATTTCACCTGAAACGTTCATTCGTGTGGCTGAACAGTCACTCTTGATCGAAGACGTGACACGATTCGTCATGAATCGGGTATGTCAGGATGTGTCGTCACAACCTGAGCAGTTTGAAGGGCGCCGCGTGGCTGTGAATGTCTCACCGAATTTATTTCATGAACACCATATGAATGAACTGGTTGCGATCATTGCATCGTATGGTCTTGTGCCAGAACAATTTGAGTTTGAGGTGACCGAGCACACGTTGATGCATGAACCGGTAGCGGCGATCAAAACGGTCGAATCGCTCAAACAACAAGGATTTCGACTGTTGATTGATGACTTTGGGGTCAGTTATTCCTCGTTGAATTATTTGAAGTTGTTCGAGATTGATGGAATCAAGATCGACCGGTCGTTCGTCGCGCAACTCGATCAGGAGAGCGGCATGAAAGAGTATGAAATCGTCAAACTGATTGTCTCGTTGGCCAAAAAGCTAGAGTTAGAGGTGACGGCTGAAGGTGTGGAGACGGAAGAACAATATCGGATCTTACGTCAGCTCGGCTGCGATGAGATTCAAGGGTATTTCTTCAGTCGTCCGATGCCGCTCGCGGATTTAGAAGAGGCGCTCGGAATCTTGTATTCCCATCAGATGATGTTATCGAAGATCGAGCAGCCTGCGCAGTTGTTGCATCCTTCTCTAGATGAGCGTGAATTGCAACGACTCAAAGCGATATTACGATTGGAAATTTTAAATACGCCACAAGAGGAACGATTTGACCGGATCTCCCGATTGGTCGCACAAACCTTTCAGATGCCAATCGCATTCATTTCGATCATGACGACAGACCAACAGTGGTTCAAATCGTGTATCGGTATCGAGCTCGAATCCGCTCACCTCAAACGGGAATGGACGTTATGTAATCGGGTTGTCACATCAGAGTCTCCGCTGGTGATTGAAGATGTTGCGGCAGCAGCGATTGAAAGTGACAGTCCTTGGATTGACCGAATCGGATTTTATGCAGGTGTACCGTTGCGGACGAAGCAAGGTCACGTCATCGGCACACTTTGCGTAGTGGATGGGCAGGCGAGAACGTTCTCAGAAGAAAACTTGAAGGCGCTCGAATCGTTTACGCATTGGGTCATGACAGAGATCGAGCACACGGAAGTCTCGAGAAGACAAATCACTCGACAACAATCAATCGAAGCATTGTATGAAGCGACGGCATTGCGTGTACCGTTCCAAGATCAATTGGCCCGGGTTCAAGAAATTTTATTGGAATGGGTCGGTTACTCCCACGGGGTCATCTTCTCGATTGAACCTTCGCATCGTCTTCTAGTAGAGCATGGGGTCTCTCGTTTGACTTGGGGGGAAGAAGAACTGCATTCCCTACATCAACTGACAACGGTCGGCGCGCAAACGCTTCAGGAAGGTGATCTGATTGTAGACGGTATCGAATTCACGAGGCTTGTCAGTTTTCCTTTGACGCATGCGCATCAAGTGTTTGGCTGGGTCGTTCTTCTCGCGGAGCAAGGCAACTTGAATGATCATCTTGATGAGGAAACGTTGCAAGAGTTGACTGGAACGGTACGGTTGCTTGCACGATGGATGGAGAACGGGATTCGAAAGGAACGGAAACAACGCGAGATGATTCGAATCGCAAAACAAGATCAGCTGACCAAACTGTATAATCGTCATACGCTCACGACCGATTTATACAAAAAGATGCACCGGACGCCATCGATTACATTGATACTCATCAATCTAGACGATTTTAAAAGAATCAACGATCAGTACGGTCACATGATAGGGGATGAAGTGTTAATTGAAATCGCACAACGATTAAATGAATTCGTCCAACATGTTGGTGGTCAAGTCTACCGTTTTTCAGACGATGAATTCATGTTGATACAAACGGGTCCACTGAGTGGGATTGAACAGCTCAATGAAGTTATTTCCCAGAGAATAGACGCGTCGAATGGTGAAGTCATTCATCTTACGGCAAGTGTTGGCGTCACCCTAGTCAAGTCGACCGACACCGTCGATTCGATTCTTCAACAAGCAGATGCCGCGATGTATATTGCAAAGAACAATGGAGGAGACCAGTGGTTCCAATATGGTGGATACTCAGATGACAAGGGGATTTAAGTATGGGGAGATTATGGCTGATTGAAGGATTGCCAGGAAGCGGAAAGTCTACATTTGCCGAGAGGCTACGAGATAAACGGAATGGCAAGTTCTATTCGGAAGTGGATGTGTCACACCCCGTGGATATGCATGATGTCTATTGGGTCGAGGAGAAACCATCAACTGGTCGTATTCTTGATGAAATCGAGGGGGGATGGCTCGTCCGTTATGATGATGGTGATGAACGTGCCGGAACGGACATCTACGAGTTGCCTTTCGCTCTTCACACACGGATCATGTGCGAACGCTGGCGGCGGTATGTTCAAAAGGTAGAGCGGGAAGAACAGGACGTCATCTTTGAATGTGCGTTGCTCCAAAATCCTTTCACGATTGGAATGGTTTCTCAAGACGTTCCGTTAGCGGATATGGAAGCATACGTTCAAGAAGTCGCGGACATCCTAAAACCGATTGATCCGATGGTCGTTTATTTGGCGTTGAATGACGTCGCACGCATTTTTCCAATCGTATATGATGAACGACCAATAGAATGGCAAGGCGGCTTTGTCGAGTATTATACGAGCGGTGCCTATGGCGTGAACCATAGTCGTGAGGGGGTAGTCGGGACGATTGAAATTTTAGTGGAACGTCAGCGTCGTGAACTCGAACTACTTGAACGACTCCCGCTTCGCCACGTTCAGATTCAAAACGATGAGAGAGGTTCATTCGAAGAATTAACGAATTTATTAGAGGAGGAGTCGATTCGTACATGCAAACCTTAATCAAACATTCGGAACGTTTTTGGTATATGACACCCGTTGACCGTACCGATCGACCAATTCTCGGTGCCGTTATCGGCGATACGCATACGCTGCTCATCGATGCGGGCAATTCCGTTTCGCACGCCTCGTTGTTTTTAGAACAGCTAGAAAAACAAGGCCTACGTGCGCCGTCGATGGTCGCATTGACGCATTGGCATTGGGATCACATCTTCGGTTTACCTGCACTTGAAGGAATAGTCTCCATTGCGAGTGAAGCGACCAAACAGGGGATGGAAAAACTTGTCCCATATGCTTGGGATGATGTCTCTCTCGATGAGCGGGTGGCGGAAGGGATTGAAATCGCATTTTGCGCGGAAGCAATCCGTGAAGAATATGGAGACGCGCGCGATATCAAAATCGTATTACCTACGCTGACGTTTCAAGAATCGCTGACACTCGACCTCGGTGGCGTTCACATCGTGTTACGACATGTCGGAGGAGACCACGCAAAAGATGCGGTTGTCCTTTACGTCGTAGAAGAACGGGTATTATTTTTAGGAGACGCGTTATACGCAGACATCTATTCTCCGACATGGCGAATGACTCCGGAAGAAACCCTGCGGTTGTTGAATGTATTGGAATCGTTTGATGCTAAACAGATTGTCTGGTCACACGGTGAGATGGTGAGTCGTGAATCCTTCGCAGAAGATTGCCTTGCATTAAGACGAATCGCCACCATTTCGAATGATTTCCCAGGAAATACTGATGAAATCACGCATTCGTATGCTTCACTCGTCAATCGGGAGATCACCGAGGAAGAGAACGAGTTGATTACGTTTTTTGTGAACGGGACGGTGGGAAGATGACATACACTATCACGCGGATTCACGCGGAAGACGAGACGTTCCAACAGTTTTTGACCACTCAATTACGTGAGTATAACAACGTTCGTTCGATTCACCATCGTGACATTCGCGAGGCGCACGTGCCGACCATTCAGTTGAAAGTGGAGCAAGAAGGACGGGTAATCGCCGGCTTATATGGGAGTGTGTATTGGGGATGGTTCGATTTGGATCGCCTTTGGGTCGATGCAGACTTTCATGGTCAGGGCATCGGTAGCCAATTGCTTGGAGAAGGGGAGGCGTTAGCGAAGTCGCTCGGTGCGACGCGTGTGAAATTGACGACGTTCTCGTTTCAAGCGAAACCGTTTTATGAGCGATTCGGTTACACGGTAATAGGTGTGCTACCGGACTATCCGCCGGGATCGGATTACTATATGATGATGAAGCAATTATAAAAGGCGACACGAGGTCGCCTTTTTAATACACTTTATCCCCATTGAAGATTGAATTTTTCACCATGACGTAGTCTACGGTGCGCAATGCCTCGAGACTGTCACCACCCGCGTAAGAAATCGCCGATTGGAGGTCTTGCTCCATCTCGGTCAATGTATCTTGTAGTGCCCCTTTGTGTTCGACAAACATCTTTTTCCCCTCGACGTTCTTTCGCTCACCCTTTTGGAACTCAGAAGCAGAACCGAAATACTCTTTCAATTGTTTCCCGTCTTGCTCGAACGTTTCCCCCGGTGATTCATCGTGTCCTGCGAACAATGAACCAATCATGACCATCGAAGCGCCGAAGCGAATCGATTTGGCGATGTCACCGTGAGTACGGATGCCCCCATCCGCGATAATCGGTTTCGTCGCTGCTTTGGCACACCAGCGAAGTGCAGCCAATTGCCAGCCCCCGGTACCAAACCCTGTTTTGATTTTCGTGATACACACTTTACCAGGACCGATTCCAACCTTCGTCGCATCCGCTCCGGCATGCTCTAATTCGCGAACGGCCTCTGGTGTCCCGACGTTCCCCGCGATGACGAATGATCCAGGAAGATGTTGTTTGATATGCTGAATCATTCGGATGACCGCATTCGAATGACCGTGAGCGATATCGATTGTAATAAATTCTGGCGTATGACCGGTCGATTTGAGCATTTCGATAAACCCATACTCTTCTTCCTTCACGCCGACACTGATGGATGCATACAAACCACGCTCATGCATGTCTTGGATAAACGCCAGGCGCGTCTCTGGATTGAAGCGATGCATGATGTAAAAATATCCGTTCTTGGCCAGCATCAATGCGACCTTTTCATCGATAATCGTCTGCATGTTAGCCGGAACGACCGGTAATCGGAACGTGAAGCCACCAAGCTCGACGGTCGGGTCACATTCCGAACGACTGTCGACAATACATTTTGCAGGAATTAATTGAATATCTTCGTAATCAAATACTTTATCCATATATCGCACCCCTATTCACGAACATTAACGTATTGAACAATAAAAAACTTCGCCCATTCGGTAATATAACGTGAATAGAGTTTAAAGTCAAAGGATAACTCAATCAATTTATCTTAAAAATGAATAAAATTGAATGGATTGATGTTTAATGTTCGGATTTATGATTTATTTTCGATGTTTCACGTGAAAAAAGGACCACTTATTGGTGGTCCTTTGCGAGTGCATATTGATTTCGTCCACCTGCTTTGGCTTCATAGAGAGCGAGGTCGGCACGTTTTAGTAACTGTTTGGTCGACAACCCTTTTACAAATCGAGCACCCCCGACACTTGAAGTCGTAATGAACGTATGTTGGTCGATTTCCCATGGGCGCTGTAGTGCTTGAATGATTTTCTCTGCAACCCGATGTAGGGCACAGGGATCGTTGAAGCGAATGAGAACGGCAAACTCATCACCGCCAAGTCTGGCAATCATATCTTGTTTGCGAAGCACGGATGTCAATCGACGAGCGAGTTGTCGCAAGAGCTCATCGCCCACATCATGACCGAACGTGTCGTTGATTTGTTTGAATCGGTCAACGTCAAGAGCGAGGACGGCCAATTCACCTTGCTCGAATTCGGTTCGATCGATCGCTTCCTCGAGGTAAGCGAGGAAGAAACGACGGTTCGGTAAATCGGTCAGCGAGTCGTGATACGCCAAATGCTTCAGTTGCTTCTCTAGTGCTTTTCGCTGCATGATTTCTCGGCTGACCGTCAAATAGTGTAGGAGAAGTCCGGATTCATCATAGATGGCCTGAATTTTCGTTTCGAGCCAAATCCAGCGCTGGTCAGCATGGAAATGACGAAACTCAAGGGTCAAGGAGATGTCTTCTTCCTTCATTTCTTTCAACTGCTCCCGGACGATCTGGATGTCGTCCGGATGGATATAGTCGAGCGTATTCTTCCCTTCGTAATATCCGGCCGCAAAGCCGAGTACGGTACGGTGAGAAGGGGAAGCATAACGAACAGTACCATCCCGTTCTAGTATGCAGACGAGGTCACTCATGTTTTCTGTGATCAATCGATATTGTAACTCACTCTGTCTTAACGCTTGTTCCATTTCACGTTTCTCCGTGACATCACGCAAAATCGTTAAGACGGCCGTTTCGCCCTCATAATCGATGAGAAGGCTACTGATATCCATCTGGAGCTTGTCTCCACTCGGTGTCATGATGACCATTTCCGTGTCTTGGACGGGGCCTCCGAGTTCGAGAGAGGCAAGTCGTTGACGGGTGGACTGATGATACTCTTCTGCGATGAATGAAAAAATCGATTCACTCTCTAGATAGGTTTCTCCGATTGTGGCGAGTGCCATCGCGTTCGCATATATAATCTGTCCTTCCTGATGCACAATGATGCCTTCCGGAATGGTTTCAATCAACTGACGGTAACGACGTTCGCTTTCGACCGTGGCACGCTCGGCATTTTTCTCTGGCGTCAAATCGATGATGATCGCAAACAGGCCGGTAATGTTACCGCCGACCTCGATTGGAATGTTGAGGACGGTTAAGTCGAGTCGTTCCCCGGATTGATGTTCAGCATAAATGGAATACTTGTGTGGAATCCCAGACAGCGTGAATTGTAACCCTTTCCTGACCCGAGACCGCTCACTCTCGGGAAGCCAATGCAGGAACGGATGATGAAGCATATCTTGTTCCGTATGACCGGTGATGACCGTGACGGCCGGGTTGACGGATTTGATGTTCAAATGATGGTCGAGTACAAAGATGCCATGTGGAGAATAACGTCGTAGCGACTCGTGATGATCTTTTAAGATCGACAATTCGAGTTCGCGACGCTTCCGTTCCGTCACTTCACGAACGACGGAGACGATATGGGTACAGCTCCCCTCATCATTGAAAATCGGAGTCACTTCTGACTCGAAATAATGAAGGGGGAGCGTCAATACATCATCCGCCTCGACCGTATCCGTATAAAAGGAGTCAGCAAGACGGTAGTCTTCGTAGACGACACTCTTTTTTGTACGAATCGCTTCATCGTAATACTGCGTAATAAGTGTAGCGGTCTCGGTCGGGACCAACTCATCGATGGTCTTGCCGACATCCGCATCCGACCAATTGATGGCCCGTTTCCCAGGCTCATTTACGAAGACGTAGCGATATGCTGAACCATCGACTTCCATAAAGAACACATAGTCTGAAATTTTATCGAACGTCCGTAGTAAAATCGATGCGTTGGATTGAAGTGTTTGGTCAGCTTTCATCTCGTCTCCCTCATTTCGTTCATTCTATTTTTTACACGTCATTTTTATCTTACCGCATCATTCGATCAAATGTGTGAACTTTCAAAAAAAGACGGGATGTACGTACACCCCGTCAAGCAGCTTCGTTCAGTTGTTTTTGTTCGTTCCGTCCATTCATGACGTAATACAAGAAAATGGTAAAGAGAACGACGCCTGAAAGAATCAAATAAAGTGTCGAGAAGCCCGTCAATGGAATCAACAACCCGATGAAATAAGGACCAAACCCTAGACCGGCATCAAGTGCGATGAAGAAGGTCGATGTCGCCATCCCCATTCGGTGGGGTGGAGAGGCCTTGACGGCGATTGCTTGAGTCCCGGATTGTATATTCCCGAAGCCTAATCCGATTAACGCACCGGCAAGTAGAAGCATCCAACCGCTGTTCGCCTGGCTGAGCACGAGCAGTCCAATCGCGAAGATGGCGATTGCCGGATACATGACGACGTTCGCTCCACGCGCGTCCATCAACTTTCCTGTGATCGGTCGTGATAATAGGACTGCGACCGAATAGACGAGGAAGAAGATGCTCGCCGCCTCGATCAAGTCGAGTTCACTCGCATAGAAGTTGATATAGGACAAGACACTCGAGTAGCTTAGTGCGGCCATCCCGATAATCAAGGCGATCGGTAGCGCTTTTGGTTCGACGAACGATTTTAAAGAGAATCCACGTACGACTTCAGGTGCGTCGACCTCAGGCACATTCACAAAGAACGTGCTCGCCAAACTGATGACCCCGATCACAAAGCAAAGAGCGAAGATGACGGTGAAGCTCGTGTGTTGGCTGAGAAGTAATCCGACGAAGGGCCCGATGGCTGTCGCCAGAGTAGAACTCATGCTGTAGTAACCGATCCCTTCACCTTTTCGTGTTGCAGGAATGACTTGCGCGACGATAGTTCCAGTTGCCGTACTCGACAATCCCATCCCGAGCCCGTGTACGAACCGTGTCAGCAATAAGAAACCGACACCCCAATGGACGAAGTACAATAAAATCGTGGCGGTGAAAAAGACGAGCCCGATATAAAGTGTCTTCTTCCGACCGATCGAATCGATCAGTCGACCGATGAACAAGCGCCCGGTCAGCGTCCCGATGATGAAGATGCCGGTGACGAGTCCCGCTTGACTCGTGGTCGCCCCGTACGACTCGACGGCGTGCACCCCGATGGTGACCATCAATAAGAAAAAGATGAGCGTCAGGAAGAAGTTGATGAGCGAGATGATTAAAAAGTCTCTCGTCCAAAGTTTTTGAATAGGTTGTTGCATCATACGTGACGTCTCCTTTTCTTCAAATTCGAATAGTTAATAAACATAACTAAAAGAGTATACCAAATCAAATTAAGATTGTCTGAGATGATGCACTACATGCAGTGAATGGCAGACATGAAAAAAACTCGACTCGGGAATCGAGTCGAGTCAAGTAATATCGTTAGGCACGGTCCCAGAAGCGGGCAGTCGCAATCCCATCGATGAACGCATTGAATCCATTGAGGTTATGCTCGTCAAACGTGAAGACACCAGGTTGGTCTTGCTTCACGCGGCATGTGGCGAGTGCCTCTTTATGGTGTACGTGTAGAGCGAGCGGTTTATAGTGCTTATACGTGTTCTCGATAAATTCGAGCACATCATCCTCGACGGTCGTCGCGGTACTCACTAAGAATGCGGCATCGAAAAGACTCGAGTCGACCGTATCGTATGTCTCCTTCACTTTCAGGTCACCAAGCATATACGCTTTCTTGCCGACGAGGCTGTAGTTGACGTTGTGGTCGGCGAGCGTCTGTACCCATTGCTTCACCTGGTTCGCATCCACGTCACCAGCGAGGAGAAGGGCGACGCTCTTCGTATCGGGCTTTTTGATTGTGTTCGCCATCGAGAGAGCAGGGGACGTCTTATCTGACTGGACCTCATTGTTCTCTTCTGGCACATGTACCCCTAAGTTGTCGGCGACGACTTCAGCGAGATGACGATCGATACGGTTCAATAAATCGACGGCGTTCTCTTTCACCATGTCCGACTCACATTTTCCGAGCTCAAAACTGCAGGCATCTTGGATGTGTTGTTTTTCGACATCGGTCATGCTGTTATAGAAGAGTTTCGCCTGTGAATAGAAATCAAGGAAGCTGTCGCTACGTCCCCGAATCTTATGTCCATCGATTTTCTCTTGATAGTGCTCAAATCCACCTTGATCGGCTGGCACAGGTTCCGGCTGATTATTGTTGAGCGCATTTTTATGGTAGCTCGTCTGACCTTTGTGGACGGCCATTTGATGCATCCCGTCCCGCTGGTTGTTGTGGAAAGGACAGACGGGCTTGTTGATTGGGATCTGGTGGAAGTTTGGTCCACCGAGACGTGAAAGCTGCGTGTCCGTATACGAGAACAGACGACCTTGTAAGAGCGGATCGTTCGAGAAGTCGATTCCTGGGACGAGATGACCCGGGTGGAAGGCGACTTGTTCGGTTTCCGCGAAAAAGTTGTCGACGTTCCGGTTGAGTGTCATCTTCCCGACGAGTTTCACTGGAATCTCTTCTTCCGGCCACAGTTTGGTCGGGTCTAAGATGTCGAAGTCGTAGTTGAACTCGTCTTCTTCCGGGATCAGCTGCAGGCCGAGCTCCCATTCCGGATAGTCGCCTTTATTGATGGCTTCATACAAGTCGACACGGTGGAAGTCAGCGTTTTTCCCGACTGCCTTTTGGGCTTCGTCCCATACTTGTGAATGAACCCCGAGCTTCGGTTTCCAATGGAATTTGACGAAATGCGCTTTTCCTTCCGCATTTACGAGACGGAACGTATGCACCCCGAATCCTTCCATCATGCGTAGACTACGCGGAATCCCCCGGTCACTCATTGCCCACATGACCATATGGGCTGTTTCATGGTTTTGTCCGACGAAATCCCAAAACGTATCGTGCGCGCTTCCCCCTTGCGGCACTTCCGTATGTGGTTCAGGCTTCACGGCATGAACGAGGTCAGGGAACTTGATGGCATCTTGGATAAAGAAGACCGGAATGTTGTTTCCGACTAAATCATAGTTCCCTTCGTCTGTATAGAACTTCGTCGCAAAACCACGGACGTCACGTACCGTATCCGCGGACCCGCGTGAGCCTTGGACGGTCGAGAAACGGACGAATACCGGTGTCGTCTTCGAAGGGTCATTCAAGAAATCCGCTTTTGTGAACTCGGCGAGCGGTTCATACACCTGGAACTCCCCGTGTGCCCCGACGCCGCGCGCGTGGACGATTCGTTCCGGAATCCGTTCATGGTCGAAGTGGGTCATCTTCTCGCGAAAATGAAAATCCTCGATCAATGTCGGACCACGACGTCCTGCTTTCAGCGAGAATTCGTCTTCCGCCATCTTCAGACCTTGGTTTGTCGTCAAGCCAGCTTGTTGTTCGTTATCAATCGTATGTTGTTTTAACTGCTCTTCTTTCTTGTTCCCCATGTGATTGCCTCCCTTAAGTATGACTGACCGTCGTAAGTCGCGTTTTGACCTACTGTATCGGTGTTCCCTAACGCCAATAAAAAAATCCCTCTTTTTCAAAAAAGAGAGATTTCACACAAATATTTATAACGCGGCCCACACATGTTGTTTCAATACGATTTGTTGTACCGTTTTTGGGTCGAGTTCGTATTTTGTGGCAATGATGCGTGTTACTTTCGCTTTCGCATCGGGGTCGTCAGGATTTTGTTTCGTATATTGATTTTGCCATGACCTCCAAATTTGAATCTCTGCATCGGTCAATTTGGTCGTCCATTCTTTTTCTCGAAGTTGCCAACCGAACATCATCTCGTCTGTTTGACCGGGTTCCACCCAGTCTGCAAGTGCATAGTCGCCTTCCGGAGCGAATACGGCTTCACCAAGTGGCGGTTCCGTCCCGATATAGGCAGCATCATCATAAAATCGTAACAAGGCGGCCTGGAACTGATCAGACTGTTTCACGTCATCGATGACGTCATGGCTGACAGATTGAAGCTCATCCGTACTCGGTTCACCATGTACGACGACATCATATTCGAACCGAGTGATACCGTCTTTTTCAATGGGAGTACGTTCTTCAATCGTATATATTTCCTCGGAAATAGAGGTTTGTTCAGACTTCAACTGCGTTGTAGGGGACGATTCCTGCGGCCAAAACCAGATGGCGAAGCCGAGAGGGACGAGGAATACGGCGAGACGACGTAGTCGGTACACCTTGTTTGATTTTCTTTTTTTCTTCAATCCAAAAACACTCCTTCAATTATGTAACAATCCCCAAAATACCGGGGATTACGTTCGATCTAAACGAACGAGGTCCGCATCGGGATGCGACTGACCACGAACGAGGGCACTTAAAATACGAGAACCAAGCATGCTATACACCGTCCCATTTCCCCCATATCCGAGCAAATAAAACAAGTTCGGTCGATTCGGGTGCTCCCCGATGAACGGGAGTTGGTCCACCGACTCTCCGAACAAGGCGACCCAAGCATAATCGACTTCTAGGTCATACATCGGGAAGAGCTCGGCGATTTTTCCTTTCACCCGTTCCGCCCGGTCGTTCATGAGCGCCTCGTCGTGCGGCGTCTCTGCCTTGTCTTCGTCAAGTCCGCCAGCGATAATCCGCCCGTCCGGAGTCGTGCGTAGATAGAGATATGGTCGTTTCGTCTCCCAAATGAGTGCACGCCCTTCCCATTCGCTGAACTCGGCGATTGGGTTCGTTGCGATGGCGTATGACCGATTCAAATCGATTCGATGGGAGTCGAGTAGGGGAGCCGGTCCATAACCTGTTGCAAAGATGACTTTATTCGCTTTAAATGTTCCGTTTGAGGTGAACACGATCCATCCGTCACCATCAGACACGACCTCATCTACTGATGTCTCTTCAAAAATCGGGACGTGTTGTTTTGATAAATGGCGGATGATTTGACGACTGAGCGTGAGTGGGTTGACCTCGGCATCGCCTTTGGTGATGAGGGCCGCCGGTTTTTCAAATGGGAAGCGTTCACGTAATGCTTCACGATCCAACCACTCCACATCAAAACCATGTTTGGATAGCATCTCATACTCACGTTTCAATTTGGCAACATCGACCTCTTCGCTCGCAAAACAAAGACTGTCCCGTCGGATATATATATCGGAAGCATCGACATCTTTCGCCACCTGGTCGAGTGATTCGACCGCGTCGAGACATAATTGATAGAAGCGTACCGCTGCCGCTTCTCCAATTTTTTCTGCGAGTTCGTGTAACATGATGTCATTTGAATATTGAATTAAACCGGTATTTGCTGATGTGCTTCCTGTACCGACTTTTCGCCCATCGAGCACCGCAAAATCGACTCCATCCTGCTGAAGCGTATAGGCCGTCAACGTTCCAGACATGCCGGCTCCGATGACGAGTACGTCGTAATGCTCTTTTTTGTCAGGTCTTTCTAACACGACATCCTCTGATTCGGTCGTTGGCCAATATAAGTCTCCGTTATACAATTCCATCGGTTTCATCCTCCATGATTCAGTATCTTCCTCTTTATCCCCGCTTCAAGAGAGGTGAAACCAAAAAACCGCAGACGATGTGTCTGCGGCTCAACATGTTATTTCTTGATGATGATTGATGAAGGAGAAGCACCTTTCGTATATGTGATGCGTTGGACATGTTTCGCCCCACGAATCTCAGCAAGGTTTTTCCCGTCAACGATTACTTCTTTTACCGTCGCGCCTTTGAAGTCGATGATGGCACCGGCTTCTTTCGGTTTCACTTGAACGACGACATTTTTCAACGGTTCTCCTGTCAATTCCGTGTATACGCCACGAACGAAGATGCCGTTTTTGAAGTTCGTGCCTTTTCCGATTGTCACGCCGATGTAATCCTCTTGAAGGACGAGGCGAGCAGCTTTATGGTTTTCTACAGTGTAACGCGTCAATTCCACTTCTGGTTCCGGTGTGAAGTCGATTTGTGCAAGTACTGGATCATGGTCACTCGCACGCCCTGACATCTCAGTGAAGTCCGAGTTGACGTGAATCATGTCAATCTTCGTAGAAGCGGCCAAGCGGTTCGAGACGAGGATGTGATCGAGTACTTGTGAGTTCCCTTGATACACATACGAGTAGCGGTCGACAGCAGGAACTTTCTCGACCATGTTCGTCATCAAGTCACCTTTAAAGATTTGGAGCGCATCCGAGAATTCGAAATCGTTGAAGTCACCAAGTGCGACAACATTCGCTTCTGGATTCTTCGTCTTCACGTCTGCGACGAAGTTGTGGACGACTTGTGCGATTTGCTTACGTTGCACTTCACTTCCGAGTACGACCGGTTGTTGTGACCCGAAGAAGCCAGTGTCGCCACCTTTTGAGTTCCAGTGGTTCGCGATCACGATGACGTTCTCGCCTTGGAAGTCGAATTGAGCAGCCAATGGTTTACGTGAACGATCGAACGCTTCGTTCGTCGGATCGATACGTCCCGGATTGTGCGTCAATTTCCCGTCAGCATATCCGACGGCCGTCGTCGCGTCACCGGCAGGCATTCCCTCCGTCAATGACACGCGCTCAGGATCGTACAAGAAGCCGACACGGATGTTGGCATCCGGTGCACCACCGTCTTGGTTGTTCTCTGGGTCGATGTTGACGTATTTATATGTCTTCCCACCGACAGCGACAATGTTATCGATTAAGCGCTGATAGCTCTGGTCAGCGGCAGAACCTGCCCCTTTATCCTGTCCATCGTTGTCCTGTACTTCCGTCACACCGATGATGTCAGGGCTGTTCAATTCGTTGACGAACGCTTTCGCCAGTTTGAGTGCCTTTTCATCTGATGTTTCTTTGATGTTGTTCGAGAAGTTCTCTAAGTTATACGATGCAATTGTTAATTGATCTTCTTCTGCTTCGATGAATGTCTTCTCACGCTGCGCATCACCTTTGACGAAGGCAGCTTTCATGTCTTCAAGTGAGGCTTGAATCTTATAGTTACCGAATGAATAGCCGACGACACCGACGGTCGGTCCGTTGAAGCGGTCGCCCGTCGCGACATCGAAGTCACGCGCTTCTGCATTTGGTTCGAGACGGAACTGAATGCGTTCTGGGTTCGCGTCGTTCTTTTTCAATAAGACACCGCCATTATATGTCTCTGTTGGCGTATCTTCGAGAACTGTGACTAAGTCACCATATTCTTGTGGTCCAACCGATTTCAAGTTGTTCGTTTGAACGCGCATCCCTTCAAGGCTCTCCCAGAAGTCGATGGCATCCTTCTCCGGATTGAAGACGGCGAGGTTATCGCTGTCGATAAACTCAGTCGGAAGGTTTGAGGCATCAATCGTAATTGGAGTCGGAAGTGTCACGCCGCTCGCGACGACTTCAACTTTTCCGTTACGTGTATCGATTTGTGTCATCTTCATATCCGTCTGTTGGCGATCACTATATCCTTCGATTGCGTACTCGCTCACTTTTCCGTTCACTTTTACGAGGTCCCCGACTTGAATGCCAGCAATCGAACGTCCGCCGTAAAGGACAATCCCTTCAGATGTCCGTGCATCGTCATCGGCTTCCGAATCAGGCGTTTGGATGAAGTAATAGGTCGTTCCACTTGAGACGAACGTAGACGTGACGATTCCTTCGACACCTTCAACCGTCTGTCCGTTCATCGGAGTCATATGGTTCGCACCTTGGATGTCGTGAATGCGAATCTTGTCTGTGATCTTATAAGAGAACGTTGAGACGGCGCTGAATGTGTCTCCCGTTTTCACGACCGTCTTCAATGTCGTCGAGTTTTCAATGCGGATTGGGTTTTCGTAACGAAGCCCATTCTCTTTTGGATCAGAGCCGTCGAGCGTATAAAAAATCTCAGCGTCTGCTGTCGTTGTCGAGAGCGTCACGTCTTGTAGACCAACGAATGTACCGGCACCTGGTTTCGCGACAGCCGGCCGAAGAACGGACGTATCGATAACCGTGTCCGCCGGGTCACGAGGGATGATTTGGTACGTATCGTCAAACTGTTGAACGATTCCTGTGATCGATGAATAGTTCACATCCGTCTGTAAATCAAGGATGCCTCGCTCGTCGCGAACGATGAACTCTTTTGTTCCATCCGTCGCCGTCAAGTTCTGACCGCTACCTGTGAGTGTGACATTTTTGACGGTGACGAGTTCTGATTCCACGTCCTCGTTGATTTGTTCCCCTGTCAAGACTTGGGCAGTAGGAAGTGTTGCTGCCTGCTTCGAGACGACGACGGCATTGTTCAATTGAAGAAGCTCACGATATGAACCGACGACCCCTGTCACAACGATCTCATCTCCGACGTTGACGGCAAGAGATGTCGGACGGATAGACAGACCACCTGTCGCGTCTTGAACGGAGATGGTGTTCGCTAATTTAGCCGTGACGACTCCTTTTACGGTGACCGTCTCATTTTCTGCCTTTGTTCGTGCATCAGCAATTGAAATTGGTGTGATTGGTGCAGGAGGCTCCGTTGTGCCGCCATCTCCGTATTCGACGCCTTGGAACGTATGTAACCCGAGATTGTCGAACGTGTCTTGTGGTGTCGATGACCATTCGACAGCCGGATCGAAGGCATCACTGCCATCACTGTCTCCCTTTGCGACCGTGTCTTTACGGATGAGTGATTGGTCAGCAGTCGCAACGGTCGTTCCCCATTTTGTCCCTGGGTCGAAGCCGAGTTGACCGAAGACATCCAGAACCGTGTCTCCTTTTTTCAAGACGATCGTGTCATCCCCGTTGAAGTTCGTCACGGCACTCACCGTATCCGATTTTGTTTTCAATGTGTCCGACGCACTGCCGTTCACAATGACATATGTAGCTCCTGGTGCGAGTGTGCCCGTCAAATTCAATGTATTTCCGGCAGTCGTACCACCGTTTGAATACAGTTCAATTTTGTAAGCGGAAAGGTCGATTGTCGCGTTCGTTCCGTTGAACAACTCGATTGCTTTATTGTTGCTCGATCCTTCTACGTACTCGGAAATGAAGAGGTCTGATGCGTTCAAAGTCTCGGCGTTTACGTTTGCCGCAATCGGCGTCATACTGCTGACGATGAGTCCTGCTGATAAGGCGAGGCCAGTGACTGCCTTAAATGATTGTGTTGGTTTCCCCATGTGTAAGTCTCCCTTAGATGTAATGGTCTAATCCGATTTCCCCAACTCGCGTCGTTATAAATAAGTGAATTTATATCCTCCTTTTTCAAAAAAACGACATGATAGCGCTTACATTACTTTTCTTGTGACGAATCCCTTGAAAAATTATTCGTGTATTGTCAAAAATAACACGTTCATTTCCCAAGTTTTTTACTACATGTTAAACATAACCAAGCAGACGTCAGAACTCAATCCACTAAACACGAAGTTATGATTACATTTTGATTACAAGGTAAATGTAGTCGGAAGAACTTGACGAGTAGCTTGATAACTTTTACACTCTTCTAATACGAATTAATTGTATCGGTTAAGTTGGAATTAAAGGAGGCACTAATGAAAGCAGTCAATTACCCAGTCATTCCTGGAGCAGGCGCATTTTATTATGAAGGAAACGAGATTGGTATTTTGCTTTGTCACGGCTTTAACGGGACACCTCAAAGTGTACAGGACGTCGGAATTGAGTTGATGAAGCAAGGGTTTACGGTGTATGCCCCGCGCTTGAAAGGGCATGGGACACATCCGGAAGACTTTCGATGTTCCACGCATCGATGTTGGTATAAAAGTGTGACGAAAGGAATTGAGCGATTACGCGAGTCGTGTCAGACGGTCATCGTCGTCGGTCAGTCAATGGGTGGGACGTTGGCACTCAAGGCTGCCCTTGATGGGAAGGCGGATGCGATTGTGACAATCAATGCCGCGTTATCGGTACCAGGATATGCGTGTCATGCGTCGGATACCGAGTGTCGATTTATCGACGAAGATGCGCCCGACATCTTGGCAAAAGACGTATATGAGATTGTCTATGACCGTGTGCCTACAAGAGCAATTCGGGAATTGCTTTCGCTGATTGACGAGGTGCGACCGCACGTCGGAGCGGTTGATGTGCCGACATATGTCATTCATTCTGCTGTCGACAACGTAGTACCGCCTTCCGACTCCATCTGGTTGTTCGATCAGTTACAAGGAACAAAAGAATACGCGGTGCTTCCTAACTCGTATCACGTCGCGACGATGGACCATGATTGGAAGCATTTGTCGAAGCTGATCACGACCTTCTGTGAACAGGTTGGGGCGCGCCATCAAAATGCAGTGTAAAACTGCATTTTTTTGTGGACTCATTCTTTGCAAACGCTTGCACTAGTGCTATGGTAGATGTGAATCATACCTTATTGTAGGAGGCACGGTGCCGTATGGAGACGTTGTTCAGCCAAACGAAACAAACAGAAATCAGTCGTGTATGGTGGAAAGAGGCCATCGCCTATCAAATTTATCCAAGAAGTTTCAACGATTCGAACGGGGATGGAATCGGTGATCTTCGCGGAATCATTGAAAAGCTCGATTACTTAGAAGACCTTGGAATTGATGTCATTTGGATTTGTCCGATGTACAAATCGCCAAATGATGATAACGGATATGATATCAGTGACTATCAAGACATTATGGACGAGTTTGGGACGATGGAGGATTTTGATGCCTTGCTAAAGGCGGTGCATGCACGAGGGATGAAACTGTTGCTCGACCTCGTTGTCAACCATACGTCGGACGAACATCCATGGTTCCTTGAATCGAAAAGCTCGAAAGACAATCCGAAACGGGATTGGTACATTTGGCGAGATGGGAAAGATGGGATGCCACCGAGTAACTGGGCGAGTATCTTTGGCGGGTCCGCTTGGGAATATGATGAACAGACCGATCAATATTACTTGCACGTCTTCTCGAAGAAACAACCCGATTTGAACTGGGAGAATCGTGAAGTTCGGACGGCTGTCTATGACATGATCAACTGGTGGCTCGATAAAGGAGTCGACGGATTCCGTGTCGATGCGATCAGTCATATTAAAAAGATGCCGACGGAGACGATGTTACCTTCTCCGGACGGGAAATCGATCGTTACGGCGTTTTCGATGTACTCGAATATCGATGGAATCCATGAATATCTACAAGAGATGAAGCGAGAAACGTTCTCCAAATACGACATTATGACTGTTGGGGAGACGAATGGCATTGAGCCGGAAGAAGCCGACCAATGGATGGGACCAGAGAATGGTGCGATGAATATGGCCTTTCACTTTGATCATGTCGATATCATGCGACGGTCGCGTCTTGCCCCGCTCGATGTCGTCGAGCTGAAACGAATCTTCGATAAATGGCAGCAGGGGTTACGCGAAACTGGATGGAACGCATTATACATTGAAAACCATGACATGGTGCGAGCGGTATCTCTCGTCGGGGATGAGCATCATTACTGGCGTGAAAGTGCCACAGCGCTTGGGATGATGTACTTCTTCATGCACGGGACACCATTCATTTACCAAGGACAAGAGATCGGGATGAAGAATGTCCCGCTCCCATCCATTCATGACTATGATGATGTCGCGACGAAAAACGAGTACTTTGAACGCATCGCGAATGGGATGAGTGAAATCGATTCGATGCAACAAGTATGGGGCACATCTCGTGATAACGTCCGGACACCGATCCAGTGGGATGCCTCACCTTATGCCGGTTTCTCGACGACGACCCCATGGATGCCGATTCACGAAGAGTATGAGACGCTCAACGTCGAGGCACAGCGACACCACCAGCACTCCATCCTGTCGTTCTATAAGGAGATGATTCGTCTTCGTCGAGCTGAGGAGACGTTTACGTATGGTCGTTATCGTGACGTCTTGCCTGAACATAAGCAAGCCTTCGTCTATGAGCGTACGTTTGAGAACAACCGCTTCTTCGTGGTCGTCAACTTGACCGCCAATCCGGCAGAAGTGACCATTCCGGAAATTGCAGGCGCCACGCTTGTCATGACGAATGAGATTGACCCCGAGACGATTGATACGGAAACGTTTATGCTTCGTCCATTCGCAGCACGGTTATATCGTTTATGATAAAGAGGTACCTTCCTAAGAAGGTACCTCTTTTAGAGGAGAGGTGGGGATGAGGATGCATACGATTGAATTTTCCAATGACAATGAGGTCGTACGCGTCGTCATTGAAAGCGCCAATCGCGAACAGTTGGATTTGATGGTGGATGGGCAACACGCTACGATTTCTGTGAAAATGTACCTCGATTTTGGAGAGGCGTTCGCCAAGGCATTTCATTCTTTGAAAGGGACGGCCGGACTCCGCGATGTGGAAGGAAACCATGTCTTGGATGTGATTTTTTCGCATCGAGAGGTCAGCGTTCGATTTTATGATTCGTTTCCTGAGAAGACGCTACAGACCGATCAAAGTTACATGACAGAAACGATGCGACAGATCGGCATCTGGAATAGGCTGTGACAAATGAGGGAAAAGAGCATATGATAGAGATTGACTAAATGGAAAGGGGTGTCGGGTATGGATGGAACGAAACGTGCTGACATTCGCCCAGGACTCCACGTCCAAATCGTTTTAAAACAAGATCAACGAAGCGGAAAGCTGACGAAAGGCGTCGTTCAAGATATATTGACGAACTCGCCACGTCATCCGCACGGAATCAAAGTGCGTTTGAGCGATGGACAGGTCGGTCGTGTGAAAGTGATCGAAGCTGGAGGTGAGTAAGATGAGCGAGAAAAAACTATCTTTTCAAGAGGCGATGAAACAAAAGCTGGCAGAGAAGAAGCAAAATCAAACGAAGGTTCCGACGGGTCTGCATGGTACAAAACAGAAACCGTTGACGAGCCAATTGACGAAAAAGCCAAATAACCAGAAGAAACGTACTGGTATTTAAACTCGCAGCTACTCGAAAAGAGTGGCTGTTTTTTTGATTATTCATTTCGTTATTGTGAATTATAATCATGATTTAATATTTCTAAACATTTTTATGTAAGCGCTTTAAGTGCTTATAAATAAGGAATCTCGCTTATATGATGTGAAAAAAGAGTGAAATGACCTATAAAAAAATTATTGATAATTGTCAGAATCTTTGTATAATTCAGAACTAAGACATCATAAAAAATTCTCAACTTCAGATTCACACAACAGGGAGGAACTTATTCATGGAAGCGATTCAAGGTATGTTACAAGGAAGCGTCGACTTTTTGAACAACATCTTATGGTCGTACGTATTGATCGCCGTTCTCGTTGGAGCCGGGATCTACTTCACGGTCAGAACACGTTTTATGCAGTTCCGTTACTTAAAAGAAATGTTACGTACGGTGACAGATAAATCGGACGTTACACTTTCAAAAGACGGGAAGAGTATTTCTTCAATGAAATCATTCTTTATCGGTGCCGCGACTCGAATCGGTACAGGTAACCTTGCCGGGGTCACGGTAGCGGTCACACTTGGTGGACCAGGAGCGGTCTTCTGGATGTGGATCGTCGCCCTTCTCGGTGGTGCGACAGCCATGATTGAAAGCACGCTCGCTCAAGTATACAAAGTGAAAGACGATGTCGCGTACCGCGGTGGTCCAGCTTACTACATCGAAAAAGGTTTGAACAACCGTGCACTTGGAATCGTATTTGCGGTTCTCATTGCTGTCACATTCGGACTTATCTTCAACTCTGTTCAATCGAACACAATCGCTGCAGCATTCGATAACGCATTTGGAATCGATGCGGCGATCGGCGGAGCAATCTTAGTTGTTCTTACTGGACTTGTCATCTTTGGTGGTGTACAACGTGTCGCGAACTTCTCGGCGATCGTCGTACCAGTCATGGCTGTTCTCTACCTTGCCATCGCACTCTACGTTGTCGTTGTGAACTTCGCTGAACTTCCAGGCGTCTTCGCTATGATTTTCCAAAGCGCATTTGGTTTGAACGAAGCAGTCGGTGGTTCAATCGGTGCTGCAATCTCAATGGGTGTACGCCGTGGACTCTTCTCGAACGAAGCAGGTATGGGTTCTGCACCAAACGCAGCAGCTGCTGCTGAAGTATCGCACCCTGCGAAACAAGGTTTCCTTCAATCACTCGGTGTATTCTTGGATACGTTGATCGTATGTACAGCAACTGCAGCGATCATCCTTCTCTCAGACAGCTACGCTGCTGGAAATGGTGAAGGGATTGTCCTTCTTCAAAACGCATTGACTGAACAAATCGGAGCACTTGCTCCAGCATTCATCGCTGTCAGCGTCTTCTTGTTCGCCTTCAGCTCGATCGCAGGAAGCTACTACTACGGTGAAACGAACATCGAATTCATTAAAAAGAGCAAAGGTGCAGTTCTTGGATTCCGTCTTGCGACAATGGCATTCGTCTTCATCGGAGCGGTCGCAAGCCTTGGATTCGTATGGAGCCTCGCTGACCTCTTCATGGCAGGGATGACATTGATCAACATCGCGGCAATCACATTGCTCGGTGGCGTTGCCTTCAAAGTTCTTAAAGATTACGAAGAGCAACGAGCTCAAGGTCTCAACCCACGCTTCTCGGCTCGTAAACTCGGTATCGAGAATACAGAGTGCTGGGATGTGGAAGAAGACGAAGTGGCACAAGGTACTGTTCAAGCAGCAGCAGCCGACGCTTCAAAATCATAATTCGTGAAATGCAACAAACAGGGACCCTGCTAATCGGGGTCCCTGTCTTTTTATGCATGATGACGTATCGGCTTGACGGTTTGTTCCGTCTCCGATTTGTTCAAATACAAGTAACTTCCGGCAACGAACAACGCACCACCGACAATATTACCGAGTGTGGCGAAGAATAGATTGTAAAGGGCACCGCTAAAGGTGACGAGGTCCGACGGTACATAGTGGAGCGCGAGAGCGAAAACGCCCATGTTCGCAATCGAGTGCTCGAATCCAGCGGCGAAAAATACGACGACCGGAAGCATCGTCAGCATAATCTTCGCGACATCATTGTTCGTTTTGAGTGGCATGAAGATGGCCAAACAGACGAGCACGTTACATAAGATTCCTTTCAAGAAAATAGCAAGGGCGTCTCCACCGATTTTCTTCGCGGCGACGACAGCAAGCAAATGGTCACCCGACACGTCACCCATGCTGTGAGCTCCGATGACGAGAAGCGATAGCATGACGGCACCGATCAAGTTACCGACCCAACTGAGTCCCCATATTTTTGCGAGGTCGAACCAAGCGACACGTCCCCGTTTTGCACCAGTGTAGAGATACATCGTGTTGCTCGTAAACAATTCTCCCCCCATCCAGACGATGAAGACGAGTGCCACCGAGAAACTGGCGCCAGCAATCAGCATCGTTCCGGGGACATCGATGAACATGTTTCCGACGGTGAATGAGAAGACGACTCCAATTCCGATTAAAAAGCCCGCGATTATCGATCGCAACATGTATTGAGGAAATGAATGTTGAAGCAATGATGATTTCTTAAATGCGGCTTCTTCCATATAATCGACGACTTGCTTTTCCATGAAAAGACCTCCTTTAGACCCTTTCAGTCTAGGAGGTCAACGTGAAGTTTGCAATTGTTTTCACAAACTTTCAAGAAGTTCTCAAGAAACCGTTCACATCGTTGCCACGAGTTCAACTTTGATGCGGTCCGGGTCTTCAAAAAATAGTGCTGTATAGTTTGGACCTCCTGCGTGGGGGAAGCGGTCTGCGTACAATTCACGAAACCCGTGTGATGCGAGCTGTTGCCGAACTTCTTCTAATTGTGCGAGGGAAGACGCATGAAATGCCAAGTGATTGAGACCAGTCTTTTTTCGGTGATACGGTGGCGCAAGGTGAGTCTTTTCCGTTTGAACGAACACGAGATATGTTTCACGGTATCGATAGCTCCGTCCTTCTGGCCAAGATTGATAGAGCGTGTAATCAAGTTGTTCACAGAGGAGCCATTCCCAGGCACGTATACTGTCGTGTAGGTTTGAAATGTAAAGCTCAACATGGTGAAGCATGAGAATCATCCTTTCGATGGACGTTTGAAAATGGTCCGTTCGGTATAATTGAACTATACAACGAATGAGGGAGGAAACGTATGGATCGGACAGGGCTCGTCTCAAATATTTTGATTGCCGGAAAGACCGGTGTCGGAAAGAGTGCGTTCATCAACTATATATATGGACATGACGTCGCCGAATCGCGTGCTGGAAGTCCGGTCACCGCAGAAGGACTTCACGAATATGAGTATTACGATTTAGAGCGGGGTATCTTGTTTCGTTTTTTTGATACGTGGGGGCTCGAAGCAGACCGCTCTGAAGAGTGGCATCAAGCGATCTTATCCATCGTCCATCAGCGTGAAGGCGCGCTCGATATCGCGGAGTGGTTTCATACGATTTACTACTTGTTGTCGGTACAGTCAGGACGTGTCGAGGCATATGAGCTCGAGGCGATTTTAAAACCTTTATATGAGCGGGGGAGCAACGTCACCCTAATATTGACTAACTACAATGAAGACGACCCGATGAGTGTACAAAAGGCAGAGGCGATGGAACGGGTATTGTTACGTTCAATACCGATTGAAGAAGAGAACATCATCCGTGTCAACAGTGTCGAAAAGAAGTTACTCACAGGAAAACACGTCCCGGTAAGAGGATACGAAGAGGTATGGAATCGGAATCGGACGAACCTATGGAAAGACATCGAGCGAAAACTTCCCATTAACCTGACGAATCATCTTCTTGAAGAGTTAGAGGATTGGCGAATTCGTAGTATCGCTTCGGCAGAGACGATTCGCATGCTAACCCCGCAAGCGATGATCAGTTGGAAAGCTAGAAAAATAGAGAAAGATTTAGAAAAGACGCTTGAAGAGGCCGCTTTGACGACGGAAGAGGCGATGGCAGAAGGGGTGCGTCATTATATCCAACTCATGCAACGATACCCGCTAGTCGGGGAGCAAGCAGACCTTTTGTTTAGAACGAGACGAGTTGAGCTCGGATTTGATTACTCGTTCGGAAAAACAGTTCGAAAGATGGTTCTCGGAATGATTCCTGGGGTGCACTTCATCTACTGGGCATTCAAGCGTCGGACGGCAGAGCGAGGGATTAAAAAGGCCATCGAGCAACAATATGCATCTGTAAGACAAACGATTGAAGAAGAGATTCGACGCGGCTTTGAGCGCGAGATGCGTCAGCTTGGTCGCACGCTCAACTCATAAGGGGGAAACGTAAATGGAATCGACGAAACGATTTGATTTTAAAGATTATGATTTAAAGGCAGAGCTCGAGCGGCTACGGGGCAATGTCAAAAAACCAAACATCCTCATCGCGGGAGCAACGGGAGCAGGAAAGAGTTCTGTTGTGAACTACGTGTTTGGACGTGATTTGACGAAAGTGGCAGCCGGGGAACCGGTCACAAGAGGAATTCATCAATATACGAGTGATGATATCGCAGTCACCTTGTTCGACAGCGAAGGATATGAGATCGGGAGTGCGCGGCAACAACATTACGAAGAGGAAGTCATCGAGTTTGTGGAGAACGCAAAGCGGCAAGAGGCATCCAAACGAATTCATCTCGTCTGGTATACCATCAACGCTGCGACAAAGCGTGTCACACCACTCGACAAGGCCTTGATTCGCCGTCTACGTGAATCGACCGCTGTCGCTGTCTTATTCACACAAATCGATCAGGTCGATTTAGAGGAACTGACGGCATTACGGAATGAACTGAATGGAATCCTTCCGGAAGAAGCGATCTTCCAAGTCAGCATTTCTTCGGAAATATTGAACGATGAAGCGTTGCGTCAATATGTGGATTGGGAACGACTGATTGCGTGGTCGGTTGAACAGCTAGATGCTTCCTTGCAGGAAGGGCTCTTGATGGAGATTCATGCAGAGAGTGAAGCGATGCTCAAGTTAAAGCGTAAAAAGGCGAATCGAATCATCTCTGGCTATGTCGCGAGCGCAGGAACGGCTGCTGCGGTTCCGCTCCCGTTTGCTGATGCCGTGGCATTGACGCCGATTCAGGTGACGATGAGCGTCCATCTATTTCGCTATTGGGGTGTCAAAGCGAGTGATGATTTGTTGAAGACGCTCATTGGAAGTACCATCATTCCACAAATCGGTCGCACGTTATCGAAAACGATCTTATTGAACGTCATGAAGTTTTTCCCGGGAGCGAACGCAGCGGCCGGTGTCATCAATGCGACCGTCGCATCAGGGATCACGTGGGCCATCGGACTCGCAATTAACGAAATCGCTTATCGTAATGCTATGGATTCATCGAAAACGATTGAACAGTTGTTAAATCAAGAGTTCGGATCGCTATTTGAACAGTTTTTGAAGCAAAAACCGAAGGCGGATCAACCCTCTTAACGCCTCCCATTTGTTAGACTACAAGTAAGTGTAGAGAGGGGGAGAAAGATGAAAAAACGAATCTATATTACGCGTCGCTTGCCAGAAGAGGCAGTCGAACCGCTTCGCGATCAATACGATGTGCGCATGTGGGAGCATGAAGGGGAAAGTGTGCCGCGAGAGGTTCTTTTAGAAGAAGCGTCATCTGCGCATGCGCTCTGGACCATGCTCAGCGACACGATTGACCGTGAAGTGTTTGAGCGTGCCACACATTTAGAGGTCGTCTCCAATTTGGCGGTCGGATACAACAATATCGATTTGAACGCAGCGAAAGAGAATGGCGTCATCGTCACCAACACACCAGATGTCTTGACGGAAACGACAGCAGATTTGACGTTTGGCCTCATGATGATGACGGCACGACGTCTCGGAGAGGCGGAACGTGACTTGCGCGCCGGGGAGTGGAAGTCCTGGCTGCCGATGGGCTACGTCGGGATGGACCTTTATCAAGCGAAATTGGGTATCATCGGCATGGGGCGAATCGGTGAAGCGGTCGCACGTCGGGCAAGAGGATTTGACATGGAGGTTCTATACCATAACCGGACACGGCGACATGAGTCGGAGTCGATGTATGGCTTCACCTATGCGGAACTCGATGAACTATTGACACAATCCGATTTCGTCGTCGTTCTCGCACCGCTCACGGACGAGACACAGGGAATGCTCGGGGCTAAAGAGTTTGCCAAGATGAAGGAAACATCCATTTTCATCAATGTGGCTCGTGGAGAAATCATCGATGAACAGGTGCTATATGAAGCACTTAAAGCGAGGAAGATTTGGGGAGCGGGATTAGACGTATTCACAAAAGAACCAATCGCCCTCGATCATCCATTATTGACGCTTCCGAACGTGACGACATTACCGCATATCGGGAGTGCAACGATTCGGACACGTCTGGCGATGATGGCATTGAATCGAGATGCCATCACAAATGTGCTCGAAGGGAAAGAACCGAAGAACCGTTTGACGTAAGAAGAGCCTGACGCGGGTGCGTCAGGCTCTTTGTTACTATGTTAGAAACGTCGGATATTATCTGGATCTTCTACGTCATTTCGATAAGCACGATCATCGAGACCACGTAGTTTTTCCTCGCGATCTGGATTCTTCGTTTCTTTATCCAGTTTATCTTGCTCCGGGTCAACGGGATGGCTTGGGTCGACGGTCTGAGCCTCACGGTAAGGTTTTGAGTCGATTTCCAATCCATCGTCAGTATGACTACCGAGATGAGTCGAGGATGCGTCTTGATATGGTTTCGAATCGACTGTCACCCCGTCCTGATGACGACGTTCAAAGTCTTCATCCACATAAACAAGGATTTTCCCGGCCTCTACATCGTCATAGTGACGTTTTACTTCCTCTTCGCTCAGTCCCATGTTGCGTAGACCAGCGTGCACGTCTTCATGACCACTGAGGAACGCCCGAACCTTATCGAACCAGCTCGCTTGATGGGTCGCTTCCGTATGAACATCTGTATCACGTCTCAAAATCGAAACATTGTCTTCATGTTTTGTGACGACATAAATGTGTGAGTCTTCATAACCTTTCGCTCGCAACTCCTCGATTTTCCCAAGTGCTGCATCCTGCGTATCGTGCATGCTGATAAATCGTTTCTCATTCATAGTCGTTCCTCCTTATAATCGGCGATGATCTTCTAATCCAGAATGACCGCGTACAATCGGATCATCCTTTGTGCCACGTGGATTCTCGTCGTGATCGTTAAATGGTTTCGCGTCAAAGGCGATCCCATCCGCTTTTTCCCCTTTATCATGATCGAGCTCACTGTCTTTTTTATACATGTTCGGATAGCGGTCGTACGAGTGTCGATCGATGTAGAGTAAAATCTGTCCTTCATCGATTGCATCATAATACTGTTCCGCTTCGGCATCGTTTAGCCCCATATTCCGTAACTCATCACGAATGCGGTCACTTCCGTGTAGGAATGCTTTGACACGGTCAAGCCAATTGACGTCACGGATACCGGACTCGGCATTTACATCCGTGTGGTCACGTAACGCAGAAATTTCCCCGTCCCGCTTGGCGACAACATGCATATTTTTTTCAGCTTCCCCTGCAGTTTTCAGCTCTTCCACTTTGTGCATGACTTCCTGTTCGGTCTGGAACAGGCCAATCATTTTTCGATCTGACATCGAATACCCCCTTTAGAATTTCCAATCTAAAACAAGCGTCACAATAGGAGTAATTTCCGTTCTCGCCATAATCGAAACAAAAAACGCCATCTCCTAAGAGGAGTGGCGTGGTTAGTAATAAAGCATGAGCGTATCGTCTCCGAGAGAACAACGTGTACTCTTCCAGACGAACTCGATTAATGTCCAGATGGCCATAAAGCCACTGATCGCCAGTAAAATGAGCGCGTAGAGTGGGGTCAACTGAATGATGAATGACCAACCAATTGTCATTAAGAGCGGTTGAATCAGAAAGATAGACATGATGTAGACGACAACGATGAGCAAGGCGAACGCAATACGCCGACCGAGCGTCTGGATGTAATGTCGAAAACGGGTCAATATGCCGAAGATAGCACCGGTCACGAGGACGGGTAACAGGAAGGCCAGATAATCAATTGGATACGTCGACATGGGGGCGGTGAATAGTCGACCGCTAAAGACATCGTCAATCATGAGCAGTAAGTTGGCGTAGGCAAATGCCAAAATCATACCTAGTAGCCAGCCGAAGCGGTTCCAAATCGTACGAGACGATTTGAGTGCTTCAATCTTTGTGTAGGCGAGGAAGGCAAGGTCGCGCACTTCGATTTCTTTTAACGAAAGCTTGGCTTCGTCCAATTGATTGACGGCCCAATCGAATTCCCGGTTTGCTTGCGCTTTTTCATGAGGTTTTAATTCATCCGAGGCATCAATCAACACGTGATAGCGTCGACGATATTCTTCATTTGTTTCGGGTTGTTCAATGAGGAAACGAGCGTATTCCTGAGGATCTTGGTTTAAAAGACTTTCGAGCGACTGACCACTTTTCTCTGCATGCCGGATATATCCAGCAAGTGCGAGTAGATGGCGGTCCGCTTCTGCCTCATTTCCAAGTAGTTCTATGAGGCGCTGGCGCACGTCGTTAAAGAACTGTTGGACGTTCGGGTCGTGAATCATATTCGGTTCCAGGGAGATTCCTCTCCTTTCTTGGTTTGTCATGGTCAAGCCGGAGGTTCGTCGTTATGAGAAAGTTTAAGTGACTCGAAATCACCTTGCTCGATACTTCGAATCAAAATTTCGCTTCCACCCATATTTGTCGAAAGCGGGATGGAGTAGACGTCACAAAGACGCATCAATGCGCTCACATCCGGTTCATGAGGTTGAGCAGTTAATGGGTCTCTGAAAAAGATGATCATATCCATCTCCCCGCGTGCGACGGCAGCACCGATTTCTTGGTCCCCTCCAAGCGGTCCGGATCGGAAGCAATGGACAGGCAAGCCGGTCGCTTCAGCGATTCGCTTACCCGTTGTACCGGTCGCAAACAACTGATGTTTCTTTAGTATATGGGTGTAAGTTTTAATGAGGACGATTAAATCATCTTTCTTCTTGTCGTGAGCCACTAAAGCGATATTCATCCTAAATTCCTCCTAACATGACGTCTCTTGTTATTCGTATCATATCTCGCATCATTTGACACGATTTCTCTCTTAATAACGTACCCATTTCCAATGAATCGTAATAGTCTGTAAACGAATTGACTTACAGTTCAGGTTTGATGGTTTTGAAATATAGGTATGTATGAAATAGCACTGTTAAATAAAAACAATCATTTCATGTGAAAAGGAGGAAGATTCGATGAACAATACAACGTATAACTTCAATACGTTCATGTCATGGTTACCAGAGCTTTTGCTGGCAATTGTTATTCTCGTAGTCGGTTATATCTTGGCGAAAGTATTGGAAAACGTGACACGTAAAGCATTGAAGAAAGCCCGATTGGATGAGCGGGCGGGTATTAAAAAAGATGGGGAGAAAGGAGAAAAGTGGACGCCTGAACGCATTATTGGAAAAGTGGTGTTCTTTGGCGTATTACTCCTCGCATTCCTGATTATCTTTGAATTCATGAACATTCCAGCCATTACGCAGCCATTCAGTCAGATTTATGAAGGATTCTCTGGATTGATTATCGGTGTCATCAAAGCCGGCTTGATTTTATTGGTCGCTTGGGTCATCGCCACCTTATTGAAAAAGGGAATTCAGATGGCGGGACATCGTTTGAATTTGAGCAAGCTGATGGAAAAAACGGGACAAGAATCGACAAGTGTCAACCAAACGAAGTGGGTCGACACGGTCGCGAACATCGTCTTCTATCTCGTGCTCTTATTGGCGTTACCTGCTGTACTTGATGCACTTGGACTTCGTGGGGTCAGCGGACCATTCGAAGATTTATTGAACAGTTTCCTCGGATTCATTCCGAAACTTGTCGCAGCAGCGCTCATTTTTGCAATCGGGTATGTGGTTGCGAAGATTGTCCGCGACATTTTGACGAAATTCCTCGAAGCTGCAGGACTAGATCGCTTGGCAGAGCGATTCCATCTATCTGATTACGTGAAGGGATCGAGTCTTGCGAAAGCAATCGGTACAATCGTCTTCATCTTCATCATGATTCCGGTCACCATTTCAGCACTTGAGGCGCTCGATATTCGAGGGATCTCGGAACCAGCGATTGCGATGCTCAATGATGTACTGGTCATGATTCCAGACATTCTCGTTGCGATCGTCCTCGTCCTCGTCGGGGTGTTCGTTGCAAAATGGTTGAAAGGGGTCGTTGTATCACTTCTTGAAAATCTTGGCGTCAACTCGTTGGCTCAAAAAATGGGCTTCGGGGAACGTGCGTCTTCGATGTCAATTGCCCAAGTGGTCGGTGTCATTGTCCAAGTAATCGTGATCTTGCTCTTCGTATCCGAAGCGCTTCAAGTCGCGAATCTTGAGTTCATGGCATCCCTCGCAACAGCCATCTTTGCTTACTTGCCGATGGTCATTGCAGCACTCATTATCTTGGCAGTCGGATTCTGGTTGGCGAACATGGCAGAGCGCTTAGTTGGAAGTGTACTTGTTGATGGAGCTGGACAACCGAGTGCGCTTCGCTACGTAGCGAAGTATGCGATTCTCGGACTCGTCTTCTTCATGGCAATTAGTCAGCTCGGCATCGCACCGATGATTGTCAATACAGCATTCCTTCTTATTCTTGGAGCTGTTGCCCTTGCCTTCGGTCTTGCTTTCGGTCTTGGTGGTCGCGAGACGGCGGCACGTTATTTGAAAAAGGCAGAGCGACGCATTGATGAAACGGAAGTTTCAAAAGAAGGTCTCGAGCAGGAGAAAGAACAGATGAGCCGCGAAGCGGAAGCTGCAAAACAACAAGCGAAGCAAGGCGTGGAGCAGTCGAAACATGAAGCGGAACAATCGAAACACGAGTTGAAGCGAGATGTTCAAAATCCAAAAGTTGACCATGTTGATGGACCGGAACCGAATCCGTTCCATGAAAACATCACTCCGGATCAGGACAATCGATCACTTGATGATAACGATGGTCCGTTACGCCCATAATCGATGCTTGAACGGGTCTCCTACAAGGAGATCCGTTTTTTTGTGTTCAACTCAAGCATAAATCTGGTCGATAGTAAAAGAAAAGAGTGTAGGGGTGAGGGGAATGTTTGAACGTTTTCAACGGACGCTCGTGATGAACTATATCATCGGCTCAGGTTTGGCCGTCTTTGGAGTAGGTGGTGTCTTTATTTTTCAAACGCTTGACCTGTCCATTCGAGAGATTTTACTACTGTTAGGCATCATGTTGGGGTCAGGGATAGTTATGATTTTCTCAGAACTACTCTTATACCGTCGCCACATTCGACCGATACGACAGCTTTTTATGACCGAATCCCCATCGATTGACGAATTGACGTCGGCATTCGAACAAGCGAGTCGATTCCCGATTTTAACGGTGCAACGGATTTTAGGTCCCCATTTGTTTGGATTATCCATCCCGTCAATTGGTTTAACCGCCGTTTTTATTCAGATGGGGTGGATTGACTTACCTTATCGTTTGATCGGCTTGGCTGCAATCGGGGCCGTCATGATTGCGGTACTACATGCCTTGATTGAATATTTTTTGACGGTTCGATCGGTTGAGCCATTACTTGTATACATGAAAGAAAGGCATCTCGAACTTTATCATCTGCCTATTCATGCAACGTATCGATCATTTAGTGTCCGAACTAAATTATTGATCAGTATGCTCATTACGGGTATCTTTCCCATCATGTTGTTCATGTTGGCGTCGAGTGTCCAATTGTCGACTTCGACTCGAACGGATACGTATTGGAATTGGGCGCTCGTGATTCTTGTCATCATCGTCGGAATTGCGGTGTTATGCAGTTTCTTACTCTATGACAACATCAAACGTCCGATTGGATTTTTGACGTCCGGCATCGAACAGATGGAGTCGGGACAACTTCAGAAAATCGAGAATCCGTACTTAGATGAGTTCGCCCAACTGATTGGGGGATTCAATCAAATGGTTGAGACGGTAACTGCTCGTGAACAAGAAAACGCACAGCTGTTAGACAGTCTCTTCATTTTATTCGCAGCAACGCTCGATGCACGTGATCCCTACACAGCAGGTCATTCGGAGCGTGTCGCGATGTATTCCGTTGAGCTTGCTCGCGCCATTGGCTTACCGCATGCACAAGTCGATTTACTCAACAAGTCGGCACTTCTACATGACATCGGGAAAATTGGAATTCGAGATGACGTCCTACTAAAAGAAGGGAAGCTGACAGACGAAGAGTTTTCAAAAATTCAAGAACATCCGACCATTGGCATCCATATTTTGAGTCAAATTCATTTACCTGCATCGCTTCAACCGATTTTAGCCGGAGTTCGATCGCACCACGAACGAATCGATGGGAAAGGATACCCGGACCGCTTACATGCGGTCGACATTCCGTTATTCGGAAGAATCATGGCGATTGCCGATGCTTATGATGCCATGACATCAGATCGACCCTATCGATCAGGGATGCCAGTGGAAAAGGCGCTTTCCATATTGGAGAGCGGTCGGGGAACACAATGGGACGCGGAATTTGTGGACGTATTCGTCCAGCTTCGTCGTCAGGTCATATCAGCATAAGAAAAGGAGCAGCACCTCGTGTGCCGCTCCTTTGTCATATAGTTTGAAAGGCATATACCCCGAATACAGCTCCAATGACGACAACGACGAGGTTGACCCGTAGTAGCGCCAGGAAAGTGGCTACCACTCCTCCGAATAAGGCAGACGAGGTGGTGGTCGTGGAGGATAGGACGCCCGGAAAAATCAAACTAGCCAGTACCGCATACGGGATGAAGGAAAGAAATCGTTTCATATATGCCGGTAACGCCAATTCCTTTAGCCAGAGTAGCGGGACGAGGCGAGGGATATACGTGACAAGTGCCAATCCTAGAACGAGTAGAAACAACGATATCATGTGACCTCTTCCTCCTTAAATACGAAAGCACCGATTCCGGCTGCGACAACGGTCGCGACGATGATTCGAATCCCATCTGAGATTGAGAAGAACGGGGTGATGACCCAATGGAGTATGGCTTGAATAATGATAGCTAAGCTCGCTACGACGAAGACAGGACGAGTCGTTAATGATGGAACGAGTAACCCGATGAACATCGCATATAGCGCAATCCCCATACTCGCCTGTAATGTGCTTGGAAGACCGAAGGCGAGGAAGACCCCCATCCACGTCCCGACATTCCAAGCAAGAAATGCGATTGTATTCAACCCGAGCACGAACATACCGGAACGGGCCTCTTGACGAGTAGAGGCGATGCTGAACGTTTCGTCGGTCACACCAAACGCGATGGTAGCCAATAGTCTTCGAGATGTACTCTCAATCCGTTGGGATAGTGAGGCGGACATTAAAAAATGGCGAGAGTTTAGAATGAACGTCGTCAAAATGATTTCCCAATACATCGAACCGGCCATCAGAAGTTGTACCGTAATGAACTGACTTGCCCCGGCAAAGATCAAAAAGGACATCGATAATGTGATAGCATTCGGCAAGTTGAAAGATTGTGCCAAAAGACCGAAGGCAATCGCAATCGGGATATATCCGATGGCGACGGGAATGCCGGCGCGTAGTCCTGTGCGAAACGTGGGTTGCGGTGAAGTTGGTGATGTGGGATGAATCGAAGTCGCCATGATAGCCCTCCTCCATAATTAAGATGATTTCTATGTCATTCGGGATGAATAAACGGTTTCCTGCTCAAATGATCAAAAAGAGGGTATACATGTATCGTTAAGGAGGGTGATCACATGAGTCGTGCTGAAGAATTTTTGGCATCCTATCATCGAATCGAGGACTACTTGAGTCGAGAGATGGGAGATGGGCAACATTTCAGTTTTAGTAACATGGTGAATCGGTTAGCGAAACAAAATCCAATCATCGACCGGTATAAAGAAGATTTACATCAGATGAGTCAACTACGAAATGCCATCGTCCATGAGCGGCGTGAACCTGATTTTATTATCGCGGAGCCACACGAGTCGCTTGTTGCATTGATTTTAGAAGTAGAGCGAGAGCTCCTTCATCCACGTCTCGTCATTCCATTGTTTGCGAAATCGGTGGTGACGTTTCAGTCGGAAGATTTTTTGACGGAAGTACTCCGGGAGATTCGAGATAAAAATTATTCGCAATTCCCTGTATATCATGACAATGGGTCTTGGCGCGGACTGTTGACGAAAAAAGGAGTGACCAGTTGGCTAGCCGAAACAATCGACGGGCCCAACTTGTCACTCAAAGGAGTTCGGGTGAAGCACGTGCTCCACCACGATCCGCATATGCACCGGTATCGATTCATTCGAAAGGATGCGACCGTAATCGAGGCACAGCACTGCTTTACGCAAATGAAAGAGGGCGCACGATATGACGCCCTTCTGATTACAGAGACCGGAAATCCGGATGAACCGCTACTCGGCATCATCCGTCCTCAAGATTTATTGAACGCGCTCCGTTGAGGCGAGATGTTCAATGGCGACCTCATATTGGGTAACGGTGTTGCCGAGGACGATTGGTTTCACTTCTGAAGTCCCGTCATCACGTTTCTTATGGGCGTGCTTATAAGCATTGCTGTCGCGCCAGTTCTCAAAGCTGTCTGCATCACGCCACGTGGTCATGATGACGACATGATCCATCGCCTCATCAGACGTATCCGTCAACACTTGCATACGGACAAAGCCATCCATCGCTTCGATTCCTTTTGTCGTTTCGAAGCGTGCTTTGACCGCGTCGGCCTTTCCTTTTTCAACGTCTAGTTTGTTCATAACAATCCACATCCCACATTTCCCCCTATACGAATAAGATGACTCCATTATAACGTGAACAGGGAATTGCCTGAAAAAGGATGCTCACTCAACGTTTGCTCCACCATTCTTCGAACGCCCAGTTCTTCTGCTTCATCATCGTCGCTTCAGTGACACCGACATAACGCAAATGCCAAGGTTCGTAATTGTATCCCGTGATTTTCTCTTTTCCTTTTGGATAGCGGACGATAAATCCATAGAGATGGGCGTTTTGAAGCATCCATTTCCCTTCAGGCGATCGGTCGAAGGATTCATATAGCCCTAGACGCATGCGTTGACTCGTCATATCAACGGCGAGACCCGTTTGATGTTCACTATGACCGGGACGTGCTACATATTTTGAAGCATATGCGATCCCACGTGTGTTGACGTAATAGGCATAGAGTGACTTTTGTGTCGAGTAAGATCGGTAGGCGCTAAGGGCGTATAACGTATGACCTTGCTTCCGACCGGCGTAATATAGTTTAGCCAGAGCGTAAGCTGCTTCCGCTGTCATCAAGGTCCGTTCACTCCCTTTTTGATAAACAGTTGGAATGGTTAATGTGACAAGTTGTGGGGAACGATAAGTGGACGGGAGTGCATTCGCCTTGTTGACTAGTCGTAAACGGTCTGCAGAAGGCATTTTAGGGATACCGGCTTTCAAGTTGGCAGAGGGAGTGAAGTACTTCGTATTTCCGATATAGACGTTCGACCAGCTCCGGTTATAGGTCGTGTAGCGGACCGGGACGTTCGTTCGTAGCGTCTTAAGAATTGGAGAAGATTGCATGGCACGACCGTACAAATACGTCGTTTTAATCGTATAACCTGGTTGTGGGGACGAGGATGCCGCTGTCACCGGTGACACTTGAAACAACAGCAAACAAATGATCAAGATACGCAAGGACTTCATGGCAAAACGCCTCCTCGAGAGTTAGATGATGTTCCTTTTCCCGTTTTCTTGATAGATTGTGCATCTTTTATCCATCTTCAGGTCGGAAGAGGATACGGCTTGGGCCCGATGAAGGTGAGCAAGAAATCCATTACAATTAAAATAACGAATGAGATCGTAGAGAGGAGTGAGCGAATGGAAGCTTTAGTCGGTTTACCACTTTTATTGCTCGTCCTATTCTTTGCCTTTTTATATTTTAATATCAAAGGGCTATCGAATATGTGGAAGGACTATAATCGAACGAAATCGATGATTCCACTTGGTTTTTTCATCGTCGGGATTATCGGGATTTTCACAGGAGTGTGGACGTGGCTCGTCATTTTAATTTATTACGTCGTCCGACCGAAAGAATAAACACTGTATGCAGACGCATACAGTGTTTTTGCTATACTGAGGACGAGGTGTTGAGATGGAGAAATTGATAAAAGCATGGTTTATCGTGACGTTGATCACGTTTGGAATCTTTAAGCTCGGTGAAGTGCTGACGACCCCTTACTCGGAAACACCGGGTGAAGGGAATCTATACTGGATTGTTCTCTTGATTGGATGGCCGTTTCTTTTATTGTTTATTTGGATCACCATTCGTTTGACACATCGAGTTGTCTCTTCTGTGCGACCGTTTGGAAAGGTCAGTTTAGCGATCGGAAGTTTCGTCATGGCCGGTATAGCTTGGATGACTAACCAATCACAGGCGACGTCTCTTCGAGAAGGAATTCGTTTATCAGCCAATGAGTCGTTCGCAGAAGGATGGAACCAGTTCACGAATATCATCTATATGAACCAGCTGACGTTCTTCCTTTTGACGGTCAGTTGTATGGGAGTCGGAATTCTCTCATCATTCTTCCTGAACAAAAAACAGCGAGACGAAGCCGTGTGAGCTTCCTCTCGCTGTTTTTATAGGTGTTCTTTATAAAGACGTGCATAGCGATCCGCAGCGATAATGGCGTCAGCAACTTCTTCAGGTGTAACATCGAAACCGCTATGAATCGTTTCGCCATCTGCCGTGGCCGCTTTCCCGACCTTCAAGATATCGTCTCGAGATGCATCTTTCAATTTGATATCTTCAAGTGTGACCGGTAAGTCGAGTGCCATATAAAAGGCAACATACTGCTCGAACTCTTCTTGAGGGCGTCCTTCGAGTGCGAGTTGCACGAGTGTTCCGAATGCAACTTTTTCACCGTGTGTCAAATGGTGGATGTCTCCTTCAAGTGCGGTGAATCCATTGTGAATGGCATGGGCTGCAGCCAAGCCACCACTTTCAAAGCCGAGCCCGCTCAATAAGGTGTTGGCTTCCACAACAGCTTCAAGCGCAGGTGTGACGACTTTTGCTTTGACAGCTTCATACGCTTGAATCCCGTATGTGAACAGAACCTCTTCACACCGTTCGGCAATCGCCTCCGCTGCAAGTGTCGGGACACCGCCAGCCATCGTCTTGCCTCCGAATGCCAGGACACTTCGCACTTCCACCCATGTGGCCAATGCATCGGCAATACCTGACGCTAAGAAGCGTGGCGGTGCTTGTGCAATCAATTCCGTATCCACAAGGACGAGATCCGGATTCTTTTTATAGAAACGGTAGCTTTCGAAATTGCCTTCCTCTGTATATATGACCGACAATGCGCTCGTCGGTGCATCCGTAGAGGCGATGGTCGGTACAATGACGATACGCGCATCCAATTCATCTGCGACCGCTTTTGCTGTATCGAGCGTTTTCCCACCGCCGAGACCGATAACAAACGCTGTTTCATGCTCCTTAGCGTCTGTAGCGATTCGAGCGATTTCGTGCTTCGACGCTTCTCCGACGAAATCAGCTTTCGTCGCCTTGAGTTGGCTCGCTTGCAGAGACTGGGTCACCCGTTCGCCGATCAACTCCCATACGACGTCATCCGCGATGAGTAAAGCGTTGGAACCGAAGTGAATGACAAACTCTCCGATGCGATCAATCGTTTGTTTCCCTTGCACATACTTGGCCGGACTGATGAAAATGCGTTCTGACATAGTGAACTCCATCCTTTCATATCAGGTTTGGTGTAAGTGCTTACAAGGCAATCATACTACAACTGGTAAAGAATATACGTGAAGATTACATGAAGAACGGCAGCTGACCAAGCACAAGCAATAGGATGATGATGGCGACGACAATGAGAAATCCCCAGTCGTTCATTCGTTTCGTCATAACACACGTCTCCTTCATGGGTTGGAATTGCAATTCTTCCTCAGTATAGAAGGTGGTAAGAAAAAGGGAGGATGAATAAATAACCAGGTTAAAAAAAGTTACGCCTTGCCGTGAGCGGACAGATCATCGGGTTTAACAGATGATGAATCGGGAACACTAGAGTCGTATGTTGATTTTCTTGAAGGAGGAATTGAGTATGTCGAAACATGTACTGATTGTCACAACGTCAGCAAATCAATTATCAAATGGTCATGCAACGGGATTATGGCTTGAAGAGTTTGCCGTTCCTTATTTATTGTTCGAAAAAGAAGGGTATAAAGTGACGGTCGCGAGTATCGAAGGTGGAGACGTGCCAATCGATGCGAATAGTTTAGAAGATGGTTTGTCAGAAGACATTCTCAACACACGGGAATTGCTTAAAGACACAGCCCGTCTCGATCAAGTCGCAGACGAGTCGTACGATGCAATCTTCTTACCGGGAGGTCACGGGACAGTTGTCGATTTCCCAGGGAATGAAACATTACAACGTGTCATTCGTAACGTATACGAAAGTGGAAATATTGTCGGGGCAGTTTGTCACGGACCAATTGGATTGGTCAATGTGAAACTCAGCAACGACGAGCCACTCGTTAAAGATAAACAGGTGACAGGGTTTACCGATGCGGAAGAAAAAGAGATGCAACTCGATTCTGCCGTACCGTTCTTACTTGAAACGGGACTACGCAATCAAGGCGGACAGTTCAAAGGAGCTGACAACTGGGCGGTGAACGTGGCAGTTGACGAACGTCTCGTCACTGGTCAGAACCCTCAGTCTTCTGAAGCGGTCGGGAAAGAACTTGTTAAGCTACTCGGATAATCGTGTGAAGCAACTTCGAATGTCGAAGTTGCTTTTTAGTGTTTGGACATATGTCCTATTCAAGTCTTCTTTCTTTTCGTAAAGTCAGACGGAGAGAAAGGGGAATGACATGGGAATTTTATTTGCCATCTTATCAGGGACGTTCATCGCCCTTCAAGGAATCTTTAATGCAAAACTAGGAGATGCGGTAGGCGCATGGATGTCCGTCACCATCGTTCATTTTGTCGGACTTCTGTTGGCACTTGCGATTTACTTCTTCAAGCGAGATGCGGACATGACAGCCTTCAAGCGCGTACCTTGGTATTATAGTTTAGGAGGATTGTTCGGTGTATTCGTTGTCTTCGGCGAATTGACGGCGATTCAACAACTAGGGGTCACATGGGCAATCTGTGTATTGCTTGTGGCACAATTAGTAGGAGCCTTCATCATCGATTTGAATGGTTGGTTTGGTGTCAAACGGAAACCGATGAACACGGGACAGGTCATGGGACTCGTCTTGATGGTCGTTGGAATCGGAATCTATACATTTTCTTAAGGAGTTCACTTTACATGATGAATATTATGGATGCACTGACACGATTGCAGTGGAATCATCTGTTTTCGAATGAAACGCTTGAGTCCTCGTCCGTAGTGACATATGCGTCTGGGACCATGTTATGTTCGAACGATCAGCACATCGAATCTTTATTCGTCGTCCTTGAAGGGCGCGTCAAAATTTATACGCTCAGTGAAGAAGGGAAATTGCGATTGTTGCGTCTGAAGGCTGCTCCAACATTGATTGGAGATATCGAGTATGCGAGCGGACGCAATGTATTGCATACGGTTGAAGCGGTCGGTCCCGTAACATGTCTGCGCATCCCTTTCGAGGCGCTTCGAAGATATAATCGAACGGTCGAATTCACGGAGCATCTGTTACAAGGCGTGTCCGAAAAATTATTCATTGAGGCGAACGCCTCGTCGAATCATCTCATGTCGACTCTAGAAGAGCGCTTGGCCGGTTACTTGATTTCACTCAGTGAATCAGGGAATGAACTGTTTCAAGCGGAGATGAGTCAACTGAAGCGTAAAGAAGTCGCAGAGTGGCTAGGAACGAGTTATCGTCACTTGAACCGAACGTTGCAGGCATTCGTGGATGAAGGATTGGTCAAACGAACGAGAAAAGAAGTCATCATTTTAAATAGTGAGCGATTGAAAGAACGTGCGAACGGCATGTTTTATGAGTAAGGAGGGGTTATATGATTTTTGGTATCATCTGTTCGGCTGTGGCTGGGGCATTTATTAGCGTACAGGCGGCGGTCAACGCGAAAATGAACATAAATTTAGGGGCTTGGGCCACCACCGTATTGGTCTTTATCGTTGGTTTGGTCGGATCCATCATCCCGTTGTTATTATTTGGAGGAAACCTTGCTGGATTACGTGACTTGTCGCCAATCTATTGGCTTGGTGGTTTGCTTGGGGTCGGGGTCGTGTACTGTGTCATGCGCAGCATCCAGTTACTCGGACCCACGTTGTCTGTGTCACTCATTCTCGTGTCACAACTCATTTGGGCGTTAGTCGTCGATTTATATGGCGCCTTCGGGATGCCTCAAATCACGTTATCGGCCGGACAAATTGTAGGGCTCACCATCCTTCTTGTCGGGGTCATTCTCTTTAAACAGTCTCAGACGGCGGCTATCGCCAAACAAGCTGTCAACGAAGCCACTTCTTGAGGAGTGGCTATTTTTCTGAGCAAAACGGGTACAGGTTGGTAACGATTTTTTGATAAAATGAAGCAGTATGGTTTAAAAATTAGCTGAGGTGATGAAAAAAGTGGATTCTTCCATAGTGATTGATTTGTTGATTGTTTTGTTTTTGATTGTGTTGAACGGGATTTTTGCGATGACAGAAATTGCGCTCATCTCATCGAAACCTGCAAAACTTGAGGTTGAAGCAAATCGAGGGAAACGAAGTGCAAAGATTGCGCTTCATTATTCGAAAGACCCGACAGATTTGTTGTCGACCGTTCAAGTCGGAATCACATTGATTGGGATTATTAACGGGGCCTACGGGGGCGCGCGCTTCTCGGCACCGCTCGCATCGGCGTTTGAACAAGCTGGGATGAGTACGCAGTATGCCGGAACCGTTGCTTATGTGGCCGTCGTTACAATTATCACGTATCTATCCCTGATTATTGGTGAATTGGTCCCGAAACGGATTGCGCTCGTTTCGCCTGAGAAAGTCACGATGGCGATTATTCCTTCGCTCGATTTATTCAGCAAAGTGATGAAACCGTTCATTTGGATTTTATCGAAATCGACACTCTTTTTGTTCAAATTGTTAGGGTTGAAGGCGGAACAGACGAGTGGGGAGACTGAGCTCGAGATCAAACAACTCTTGTTTGAAGGCGCCCAGCAAGGACAGTTCGCTCATGAAGAAGTTCGACAAGTCGAACGGGTCTTTGCGTTTCATGATCAATTGATTTATGAGCTCATGCAACCACGGACGACGCTCGAATGGGTCGACTTAGAAGATGACATGGACGATATGAAGAAATCGATCTATGAAAGTAAACATAACAAGTTACCGGTTGGACGCGACTCGCTTGACGATTTTGTCGGGTACATCGACGTACGTGACATCTTGACGTTGCCGACACTGCGTGAGCCGTCACAGATTTTGAAGCGCATCAAACAGCCGCTCATCGTTCCAAAACAGCGAGAGGCGAGCCAGGTACTTCAAATGATGCAGAAAAATGGTGTGGAAATCGCCTTTGTTTTAGACGAATACGGCGGATTCCTTGGTATGGTCACCTTGTTCGATATTTTGGAAGAAATTGTCGGAGAGGTGATGATTGAAGAGGATACACCAGAAGTGGTACGTCGTGAAGATGGGTCGTATTTGGCGGATGGGTTACTCGGGATTGAGGATTTGAAGCGAACGTTCGAGATTCGGGATGACCGATTCGACGAAGGGCGCAACTCCTATCATACGCTCGCGGGACTCGTCATTTACGCACTCGGCGATTTTCCGAAACGGGGCGATGTGGTCGAAGCGTACGGTCTTCGCTTTGAAGTCGTGGATATGGACGGAAAACGTGTCGACCAAGTACTTGTCTCAGAACTACATGAACCAATTACAGAAGAGGACTGATGCGATGCATCAGCCCTCTTTTTCGTGTACCATCCACGTTCGTTGTAAAGCACCTAACAAGACCTGAGCTGTGTGCAGCATCGCCCGTTCATCCACATCGAAGCGAGGATGATGATGCGGGAAGATTGCAGAGAGCTCGGGATTTCCTGCCCCTGTGAAGAAAAAACTACCAGGAACGCGCTCGACATAATAAGCGAAATCTTCTCCGACCATGAGTGGTGCCATCTCAATGACACCGTCTGCACCAACGACCTCCACCGCACTCTTGCGGACGAGTTCCGTTTCGGTCACATGATTCACGACAGCAGGATATCCTTTTATATACTCCAATTCATAATCAGCATCACTCGCCTCACAGACGGAACGGATGATCCGTTCCATATCGGAGATGATTTTTTCTTGTGTCTCCCGAGTGAATGTACGCACGGTGCCGGATAATTTGGCTTCTTCGGCAATGACGTTGAACGCTTGCCCGGAGTGGAGCGTACCGATGGTCAGCACGGCAGGTTCGAGCGGATCGATGCGCCGACTGACGACCTGTTGGAGATGATTTGCCACGTTCACGGCAACCATGAGGGCATCGACTGTATGTTGCGGAATCGCGCCATGTCCACCTTTTCCTGTAATGGTCAATTCAAAGCGATCTGCCGCAGCCATGACAGGACCTGTTTTCACACCAATCGTTCCGAACGGAAGTGGCGTCCAAATGTGCGCACCGTATATATAATCCACGTTGTCGAGACAGCCGTCTTCAATCATCGGTTTGGCACCACCTGGAGCCAATTCTTCTGCGAACTGGTGAATCAACACGACGTCTCCTGGAAGGCTCATCTCAGTCAATACTTTCGCTAAAACGAGAAGTGTCGCCGTGTGGGCATCGTGTCCACAAGCATGCATGACCCCGTTCACTTTTGAACGATACGGGACATCTTTCACATCTTGGATGGGAAGGGCGTCAAAATCGGCACGTAATGCGATGGTCGGACCGTCACCGCCTTTGATTCGACCGACGACCCCATTGCCGCCAACGTGCTCACGTACTTCAATCCCAAGTTCACGGAGATACGAGGCAATCATCTTTGGTGTTTCGACTTCTTGAAAAGACAGTTCAGGATATTGGTGAAAATGGCGTCTTAGGGACACCATTTCTTCGAACAACTCGGTCAATCGTACTTCGGCATGCGTGACGATCATTGCGAACACTCCTTTGTGGTTACCATGTCAAGAAATGAATTCATTTACAAATTGTTATGAAAGTTAAGCTTATCTTATACGAGTAAAGGGAATTAATACAGGAGAAAATGAAGAAATGAGGTGCCAACATGGGGTGGATTATTGCGATTGTAGCGGTTGTCGTGCTTGTACTCATCTATTTTTCGATGTACAACGGGCTCGTCAAATATCGAAATTGGGTCGATGAGGCATGGGCTCAAATCGATGTACAGTTGAAGCGGCGGTATGATCTGATTCCGAACTTGGTCGAGACGGTGAAAGGCTACGCGAAACACGAACAAGAAACGCTTACAAAGGTCGTCGAACTGAGAAACCAGCTCGGAGAAAAGTCGAATCGTCAAGACCAGATGGCAGTGAACGATCAATTGAGTGGAGCACTGAAAAATCTCTTCGCGCTTCGTGAGGCGTACCCAGATTTGAAGGCGAATGAGAACTTCAAGATGTTGCAGGAAGAATTGACGCAGACAGAAAACAAAGTGGCGTATTCGCGCCAGCTCTATAATAATACGGTCATGAAATATAACACGAAAATCGAATCGGTCCCGACGAACATCATCGCTTCCGTCCATCATTTCGAAAAGCGCGATATGCTCGAGGCACGTGCCGAAGAGCGCGAGAACGTTCGCGTTTCGTTTTGATGAATCGAGGTGGCGCGTATGCTCCTCTATGAACAGATTCGAAAGAATAAAGTGAAGACGGTCTTCATCGTCACAGGGTTTGTCCTATTCGTCCTTCTCGTTGGGGCGGCGATTTCCTACGTCAACTACGGGGACGCGATTCCGGGATTGATCTTTACACCGGTTTTCTCATTGTTTTACGTGGGAATCGTCATCATGTCGAGCACGAACATCGTCATGAAGATGAATCGGGCGCAAGAAGTGACATCGGTGGAAGAACACCGCTTTTTATGGCATACGGTCGAAAACATGGCGATGGTCGCGCGAGTGCCGATGCCGCGCATCTTTATCATCAACGACCCATCGCCAAACGCATTTGCGACGGGGTTGAAGCCAGAAAAGGCGGCTGTCGCCGTCACGACGGGACTGTTGGATCGATTATCGCGAGAAGAAATAGAAGGGGTGATTGCGCACGAGGTCGCGCATATTAAAAATTATGATGTCCGACTCTCGACGGTCACGCTCGCACTCGTTTCAGTCATCGCTATCATGAGCGATATCGGGTCGCGCATGCTGTTCTTCAGAAGTATCGGTGGAAGACGCGATCAAAACCAGAATCCCATCTTTTTAATCATCGGACTCGTCTTGTTGGTGTTGGCACCGCTCATCGCAATGCTCATCAATATGGCGATTTCACGGAATCGTGAGTTTTTGGCAGATGCGAGTGGGGCGGAACTGACCCGCAACCCGGATGCTCTCGCCTCAGCGCTTGAGAAGATTGCGAACGTCGAGACACCGGTCGAGCAAGCGTCGAGTGCCTCGGCACCACTTTACTTCTCCGATCCACTCAAGAAGAAAGTGAGTGGTCTATTCTCAACACATCCCGATCCGGTCGAACGCATTTCCCGACTTCGTCAAATGTAGTCAGAGCCTGTCCGGTTGCGGCAGGCTCTTTATGTTACACTGAACTGGGAAAATAAGGGGGTGGATGAGTTGAATAAAAAGATATACATAGGTTTAGGCGGCGCTTTACTAGTCGCATTATTTTTATTTGGGCTAGGGCCATATATTGTACATACAGTACTTAAGGTTTTCATGTGGCTCACACAGTACATCTTACCGTGGATCTTCCTCTACTATTTCATTCAATTTTATAAACAATATACAGCCAAACAAGAAAAGCCACCTGAATGAGGTGGCTTTCGACGTTTATCCGGCGCGGTGGCTACGGATTTTTTCAATCTCATCGAGGACGAACTGAACGTTTGTGCCGACAATGACTTGAATATGGTTTGGACTGACGACTTTGATTCCCGGAATACCGGCTTTTTTGATTTGATCTTGGTTGACCGTATCCATGTCTTTGACATCGACGCGTAGGCGTGTGATGCACGACTCGATGCCTGTGACGTTGCTGTCACCGCCAAGACCGTCATAAATCATATGTGCCATTGCTGAGTATTCGCTACCTGAAGCTGATGCGACCGGAGCGACTTTCGCTTCACCGTCTGCCGTCTCACTTGCAACCGCATCGACGACTTCATCTGGTTCACGGCCTGGCGTCGCCAAGTTGAGCTTCACAATCATAAAGCGGAAGATGACGTAATAAATGACTGCGAACACGAGACCTTGAACGATGAGCATGTACGGTTGGTTCGCAAGCGGCAAGCGTGAGCTCAAGATAAAGTCGACCAAGCCTGCGCTGAATCCAAAGCCAGCTGTCCATTGGAACGTTGCTGCAACGAAGAGCGAAATTCCTGTAAGGACTGCGTGTACAAGGTAAAGAACAGGAGCGAGGAACATGAATGAGAACTCGAGCGGTTCTGTTACACCTGTGAAGAATGAAGCGAATGCCGCTGCGAGAAGAAGTGAAGCGGCTTGTTTTTTCCGTTTCGTTTTCGCTGTGTGGTACATCGCGAGTGCTGCGGCCGGGAGACCGAACATCATGATTGGGAAGTAACCTGCTTGGTACATCCCCGTTACACCTTTTTCACCTTGACCTGACCAGAAGTTTCCGATGTCGTTGATTCCTGCGACGTCGAACCAGAATACAGAGTTGAGGGCGTGGTGAAGGCCGGTTGGAATCAAGAGGCGGTTAAAGAATCCGTAAAGTCCGGCACCGAATGCGCCAAGTTTTGAAATCGATTCACCGAAACCGACGAGACCTGTATAGACGACCGGCCAGATGAAGTAAAGAGCGACCGATACAAGAATCATCGAGAAGGCTGTCATGATTGGTACGAGACGCTTCCCACTAAAGAAGGCGAGAGCATCTGGCAATTTGACTTGACTGAAGCGGTTATACATGGAAGCGGCGACGAGACCGGATAGAATCCCGACAAAAGCATTCCCAATCTTACCGAATGCCGGGTTGACGGCTTCTACGTCGATTCCTTGGAACAATGCTACCGTTCCTGCGGAGAGAAGCGTTGTGACCGTCAAGAAGGCAACGAGTCCACTTAGTGCTGCTGAACCGTCACGGTTCTTAGCCATTCCGAGCGCGACCCCGACTGCGAACAGAATTGGGATGTTATCAATAATAGCGGCCCCTGCCTTAATTAAGAATGCAGCGGCAATGTTTTCAGATCCCCAGCCGACTGGGTCAATCCAATAACCAATCCCCATGAGAATGGCAGCAGCCGGTAGTACGGCGACCGGTAACATGAGGGAACGTCCGAGACGTTGGAAAAAGTTCATCATTGTTGATTTCCTCCTTTTTGATGGTGTTGATCTTGTAGACGTTGGATGTGAAGCGTAATATAACCAAGTTCTGACTCGGGCAAGACGATGCCATAGGTCTCTTCCATTTCTTTTGCGACATCTGATGCACACGCATAGGCAGACGTGAACTTCGTCTGAATCATGCGGAGCATGTCTTCATCAATCGTATGATGATCGTAATGGTTGACCCGATCCATGACGAACCGTAAATGAGTTAATAATCGTTGGTAGGATAAGTCATCTTCTTCAATGGATACATCGAGTCGTCGTGAAATCGATTGAATCATGTCGCGGACAATTGTTGTCTGTTTGACCGTCTTGCGTAAATCACCTCCTTTCACTTTCATCGTATGAATATGAAGCGCGATGAACGCAGCTTCGTCTTTCGGCATTTGGACGTTGAGCTTTTCAGCGATATGCTCAATCGCCCATAGTCCAATCTCATATTCATTCCGATAGAGGATTTTAATCTCGTTCAACAGTTTGTTGCGTAATGAGATGCCATCCATTTCCCGCTCGATGGCGAACGAGATGTGGTCGGTCAAGACAATGTGGATATGTTCGTTGAACGATGTCTCGAGACGTTTTTCCGCATAAGAGATAATGTCCTCGGAAACGGTGAAGTGTTCAACGGGAATCCGGCTCAATAACTGTTGGAACTTGTCATTCTCTGGCATGATGAACAACTTTTCGATTTTATGGGGATTGACGATGTCGTTCTTCGCTTTTTTAAACGCGACGCCAGGACCAATCGCAATCTTTTCTTCACCCTCGTCTGAGACGATGACCGCATTGTTGTTTAGAATCTTTTTGATTTTAATCATGTGTCCTCCTTATTCCGGAGTCACGCTTCCACTCGGGCGACAATCGTCTTGCCCGGAACAGCTTCCTTCGTGAACGTGAAGGCGTAATGATGGGCAAGTGCGCCACCATTTGTCACGACCATTGGCGTGACCGTGTCTTTACCAGCTTGATGAATTTGCGCCAAGTCTGCTGTGAGTAACAGCTGTCCCGTCTTGACGTGGTCGCCCACATCTACTTGAAGATCAAACGGTCGACCTTCGAGTTCAACGGTATCGAGTCCGACGTGTATCAAAATCTCAGCCCCATCCTCGGTCCGAATGCCGATGGCGTGCTTTGTTGGAGCGATTTGTACAATCTCTCCATCAGCCGGTGAGACGACGGCGCCGTCTGTTGGTGTGATGGCAATGCCATCGCCCATCATTTTTTCACTAAAGACCGGGTCCGCAACTTGTTCGAGTGGAATGACGTCTCCTTCCATTGGTGAGTGCAGTGTCGGTTTGTGTCGATTCATTAACTTATTCCATAGCATGTCTACTACATCCTTTCTTGAAACAAAACACCGAAAAACAAAACAGGCATGGAGTATAGACGGGTGGCATGCACCGTACGTCTTACCCCATGCCTGATCGAATCAGTCACATGTGATCACTATTCGTTTCTTCACGTTCAACATAACATGTGTTGGTTTGAGACACAAGTCTTTTTTGAAAGCGTTCTCTAAAAATTTTACAAGAGAACGAATCTATTGTATAGTAAGGGCGAATCTAAGTAAGAAAGGTGTTGCATGTTGATGAGTGAGGTTGTATCTGCCTAACGAACTGAAAAATGTCGGATGACACGTCTTTTTGTCATGCCGTCATGTTCCGTTACAGATACCGCCCATCAAAAACTGCCAGACACCCGTCTGTCTTTTTGCGTTGGTCGTCATCGACCGACGCTTTTTTGTTTGCGCGGTATCTCGATTCTATCATTTGAGGAGAGAGAAACATGAACGAACAAACATTTGAAAAATTACAATACAACGAATTGATGATGAAAGTAGAACGCTTCTGCATCAGCGGATTCGGGAGACGATTACTCAGACAGCAACGCCCTACGAGCCACATTACGACGGTGAAGAAGCGCCTGCAAGAAACATCCGAAGCCCGAGCGATTTTAGATGCGACGTCACACGTCCCGTTCATCGGTGTGTCTGACATGGAGACCATTATCGGAAAACTGCAACGAGGCATCCAACTCGAGGCAACAGAGCTTGAAGCGGTCGCCGAGTTTTTACGAGGGGCACGCAAGTTGAAGCGATTCATGCTCGAGCATGAATTCTTTGCACCGCTTCTTTCGGCTTATGCTACAGGAATGGGCGAGTGGCGGACGTTAGAAGAAGACATCACACAATCGATTCGAGCCGGACAGGTCGTCGATGAAGCATCAAAAGAGTTGAAGCGGATTCGGAAGCAAGTTGACATTTTAGAAGGACGAATCGAGGAACGATTGAACAAGTTCTTAAAGAGCGCCGCCAATCGCGAGATGATCCAAGACGGATTCGTCACGAAAAAACAGGATCGCTTCACCATCCCAATCAAAGCTTCCTATAAGCATAAAGTGGCAGGGACGATTGTGGATACATCGAATCGTGGGACGACGGTCTTTATCGAACCGGAAGCGATCGCGAAGTTAAACGCTGAACTTGTCGTCAAGCGTACAGAAGAAGCGGTAGAGGTGTATCAAGTGCTAGCGACGTTGACGGGAGCGGTGACAGAAGTCCTTCCTGACATCGAATCGACGCTCGATGTCATCGCCCAGTACGATATGGTCTTCGCCAAAGGGAAGTACAGTCAGTCGATTGATGGGGTGACACCACACGTCAATGCGAGCGGTCGCATCCGATTGAAGCAAGTACGTCATCCACTTTTAGAAAGCGCCGTTCCACTCGACTTTGCCATCGGTACAGACTATCGCGGCTTGATCATCACCGGACCGAACGCCGGAGGGAAGACGGTCGTCTTGAAAACGATTGGACTCCTTAGTCTCATGACGATGACGGGACTGCATATCCCAGCTCACACCGATACGATCATTTCGACGTTCGATGAAGTGTTCGTCGATATCGGAGATAATCAAGACTTGGAATCGGCACTCAGTACATTCTCTGCACACATGTACAATGTGGCGAATATCATGCAGACCGCTGGAAAACGATCGCTCTTGTTATTCGATGAGATTGGGAGCGGGACGGAACCGAATGAAGGGGCGGCTCTTGCAATTGCCATCTTGGAAGCGGCATATAAACGGGGCGCAATCGTTGTGGCGTCGACGCATTATGGTGAAATCAAATCCTATTCTGAAGCCCACCCAGATTTCATGAACGCTGCGATGCAGTTTGATCCGGAAACGCTCGAACCGAAATATCGGCTGCTCATGGGGCAGTCTGGCGACAGCAACGCTCTTTTTATCGCCCGTAAGATGAGGCTGCCGGAATCGATTTTGAAACAGGCATCCCGTTATATGAACGAGAAAACGTATGATATTACGAAAGTCGATGATTCTAAAATTACGCGAGAAGTGGAGATGGCCCCGCTTGAAGAAACAGAGCATTTTGAAAAAGGTGACCGTGTCCGCTTGTTAGAGACGAATCAAGTCGGTCTTGTCTATTCGTTTGATGCATCGCGTCGACATGTCCGAGTGTTCGTAGATGTGGAATATGTAGAGTTGCCGAGCCGCCGCGTTCGTCTTGAGGCACGTGCAACAGAACTCTATCCGGCTGACTATGATTTAGATACATTATTCACGACGTATCAGGAACGTAAGGAAACCCACGACTTTGCTCGAGGATCAAAGAAAGCGTTACGACGAGTAGAGAAAGAGATTCGGGAAAGGAAGAAACAAGAGCAATCTAACCGGAAATAAAATGTCTAGATTCATTTAGAAAGGGCGGCCACCGCAAGTGGCTGCCCTTTTGACTTATAAGCTATTGCTTTGATTTTCTACGTTGCTGTCGCTTTCTGTTGAAGCATCGTCATCTGAAGAAGTTGAGTCGTCATGGTGTGGACCGTGACCATGGCGACCACCTTCACGTCCACCGCGCATACCACGAATATCTTCCAAGTCATCGTAACTTGTCACATCGGCAAACCGTTCTTCGTGGTCCGCAAGGATTTGATCCGCGTCTTCTTGCGTCAAGTTTCCTTCTTCCACAGCGGTTGCGAGTTTTTCTTCATGCGACGTCATGATCGCGTCGATGAACGCTTCAATTGAAATCCCTTTTTCTTCTGCGAGTTCAGGGAGAGATTGTCCGTTTTCGCGAGCCACATCCACTTCTTCTTGCGTTAAACCGAGCGCTTCGATGAGAGCGGCATGCCCTGCTTCTCGGTCACCGAACATACCAGGACCTCGTTCACCACGTTCGCATTGTGTGGATGCTGTCGTTGTCGATTCATCAGTCGTCGTGTCATTCGTCGCGGCATATACGCCTGTGCCTGAGACGGCCAATAGACCGGCTAAGGCGATTGCTAGTTTTGTTGATTTCATGTGTATCTCCTCCTTTGTTACTTCAAGTGTAGGACTGAACGCTTCGGAAGTTGTGAGGGAGTTGCAAGATTTCTGCAAATTGTCTTTGGGAAACGGTGGGACGTTTGATGGGTACGATATAATGGATGTGGAGGCGATATGAGATGAACGTACTCGTTGTGGAAGATGAACTAAAACTGGCGGACGGCATGTCCCGCTTTTTAACATATTCCGGATTTGAGGTGACCGTGGCGATGACTTTGAGTGAGGCGAAACAACAGTTGCATCAACGGTTTGACGCAGTTTTATTGGATGTTCGACTCCCTGACGGAGAAGGTTGGACCTTGATTCCGACATTAAAAGCGCAACAGCCCGCACCTGCTATTATCCTGACGACGGCTCGTGGTGAGGCGGATGATCGCGTGTTCGGATTGGAACTTGGCGCAGACGATTATTTAGTCAAACCCATCGTTTTAAAAGAGTTGGAGATTCGACTGAAACGTCTCGTCAAACAAACCGATATGATTCAATTTGGGGCGCTCACCATCGACGTCAAATCGAGAATGGTACAAGAGAACGGACATCCGCTTCGATTGACGAACAAAGAGTATGAGTTGTTACTGTATCTTTGGAAACATGTCGGAGAGGCGTTAGACCGGAACCGTTTGCTCGATGAGGTGTGGGACTACGCATTCGTCGGAGATACACGAACGGTCGACACCCATATTAAACAACTGCGTGACAAATCGCCGACCTTGAAAGAACAGTTGAAGACGGTGCACCGGGTCGGTTATCGATTAGAGGGACTGTCATGAATCGATTAATGAAGAAGTTACTTTGGACGGCCATTCTACCACTTGCAGTGATGGCACTTTTAACATTCGGACTCACGTCATTATTGATTGGACGCTTCGCAGAAGAGGAGACGTACGCACAATTGGAGCGCGAGGCGGCGATTGTGTATGAAGCCATTCAAGAGGACCGTGGAATCCCGGGGCAACTTGACGTGCTTGTATTTCAAAATGGGCAGCGTATCGAGTTCGAACGAGGCGGACGGATGCATCGCATGATGCCAATCAACCTCGATCCGAATGATTTAGCGATTCAGGACGAAGTGGGTGTAAATGGTACCCGCTTCTTGACGTATCTGAAAGAAGAAGGGGACATTCAAATCGTGACGTATAGTCCCGTTCCGTTTTCAAATCCACAATTCCAGCAAATCTACCTCATCTTAGCGGGTGGATTTATTCTGGCCCTACTTGTCGCAATCGCTGTCACGTATTGGATGAGTCGTCGGCTCACGCAACCGCTCGTCGAGTTGAAACAAGCGACCGCATCCATTATGGAGGGGCGACACGATATTAGCTTGCCGAGCGTGACGAACGATGAGATTGGGGATTTGACCGTCACCGTCGGACAGATGAACACATCACTTCAAGAAAAAGAGGCACTTCAAAAATCATTTATCTCTGGGGTCACACACGATGTGCGTACACCGCTCGCTATCGTTCGAAACGAGGCGGAACTATTAGAGCTCGGTGTCGTCCATGAAACAGAGATAGCCACAACCGGTAAAAGCATTACCGAGGAAGTGGACCGGATTGACCGACTCGTCAATCAGATGCTCGAATACTCTAAATTGTCCGCAGGTTCGATTCCACTTGAAATGGAATCGATTCAACTGGATGAATTGGTTCGTCGATTGACGCCACGCATGTCTGAGTGGTTCCGACAAAAAGACGTGACACTCGACCTCCGACTCGAAACGGTATCAATCCAAGCTGATCGATTGGCGATGGAACGAGTGCTCTCGAATTTCATAAGCAATGCGTATGAGGCGAGCCCTGTCGGGGGAAGAATCACCATCACTCTAACCTCGAAGCGATTAGAAGTGACCGACGAAGGAAACGGGGTTGATCCTTCCATTCAGCATGCGATATGGGATATGTATGTGAAAGGAGATCGCTCCAACGGCCATGGTTTAGGTCTCGCTATCACGAAATTACTTCTTGACGCACAAGGACTTTCTTACGGGGTCGATTCAGATAAGGGGGCGACGTTTTGGATCGGATGGACATGACTTTATTTTTACGAGGGGTACGGTTAGAGAGGGAACGCATTCATTCAACGGGTTATCCGTACTCGTTACCAATCTTTCAGACACTCGATGAACTGACGTTTCATCATCCTGTCACGTTTCTTGTTGGAGAGAACGGGAGTGGGAAATCGACGTTGATTGAAGGGATGGCGGTGGCGGCCGGATTTAATCCGGAAGGCGGGGCGCCGTCCTTCCAATTTGAAACAGAGTCGACGCATAGTTCCTTGTATGAAGCGCTTCGTCCGATTCGAGGGCCGTATCGACCAAAGGATGGCTTTTTCTTACGCGCCGAGACGGCATACCAGCTGTCGAGTTATGTGGATGAGATGGCGAAATTAGGACGAGATCCTGAGCGGTTTTATGAATCATACGGCGGACGTTCTCTTCATGAGCAGTCGCATGGGGAAGCGTTTCTCTCCCTCATGTTGCACCGATTTCGTGGAGAAGGGCTTTACATTTTGGATGAGCCGGAGGCCGCATTGTCTCCGATGCGCCAACTGACGATGCTCGCACGCATGCATGAACTTGTCCAGTCCGGGAGTCAATTTATCATCGCGAGTCATTCACCCATCTTGATGTCGTATCCGGGTGCGATGATTTTACAAGTGGAAACGGGACTCTCCCCGACGTCGTTTGACGACCTCGAGCACGTGAGGGTGATGCGTGACTATTTACAGGCACCGGAACGGATGCAGCGAATCTTGTTTGAAGAGTAAAAAACGGTCACGATGTAAGCGGTTTACTTTTTATGTTGACGTCAAGATTTATAGGGAGTATGCTTATATCGAAAAGAAGAAAATCCACTTTAGGATTGTTACTGGTGATGCAGGCAAAACCTAAATTGACGCCACGACTGTATGTTGGACGTTGGTGTGAATTTAGGTTTTTTTCTTTTTAGTTCAGTCGAATGAGAGTGAGGTGAGGAGACCATGCAGATTTCAAAAGTGTTCAATAATAACGTCGTAGCAATTGATGCGAACGGTCAAGAACAGGTCGTGATGGGGCGCGGGATTGCATTTCAAAAACGGCCAGGCGATCCGATTGACCAGACGCGAATCGAAAAAATCTTTACGCTCGAGAGTAAAGAAAGCTATGAGCGTTTCGTTCACTTTTTAAATGAAATGCCGACGGATGAGATGGAGACGGTGAAACAGATTGTCAGATTAGCCGAAGAGCGATTAAAACAACCTATTCATGATTCGCTCTACGTGACGCTAGCGGACCACCTTCATTTCGCGCTTAGTCGGTATCAGGATGGAATCCAGATTCGTAACCCTCTCGTTTGGGAAGTGAAACGATTTTATGCTCCGGAGTTCGCTGTCGGCAAAGAAGCGGTAAAATTGATCAATGCGCAACACGAGGTCAACCTGGATGAAGATGAGGCCGTTGCGATTGCCTTACATCTCGTCAATGCGACGATGTCTGGCGTGAAAGGTGAAAACCTGCATCTCGTAACGGAGATGACAAAAGCCACCCAAGCCATTTTGACCATTATCACGTATCATTTTCAAATCGAGCTGGATGAAGAGTCATACGCCTATTCTCGATTTTTGACTCATTTAAAGTACTTTGTGCAGCGCCTCGCATCGGGGGAAAAGGTCAAGTCCACAGGTGACGAAACCTTGTTCTTGATGGTGAAGCAGAGATATCCGGAAGCGTTCGAATGCGTTGAAAAAATCGCTGGATTGATCGCGACGAAATATCGTTATGATGTATCGATGGACGAACGGCTGTATATGATGATTCATATCGAAAACTTAATGAAAGAACGTCGATCCTAAGGATGGTTACTGATGACGCAGGCCAAACCTAAATGACTACACCTTTATTTGTGTAGTGATTTAGGTTTTTCTTTTTATCCAAAAACATGAGGAGTGAACAAGATGGACCAATATAAACAACTGGCAGAGACGATTGTGCAGCATGTCGGTGGGAAAGATAACGTCAAAAGTGTCTTTCACTGTGCGACACGACTGCGTTTCAAATTAAAAGATGAATCAAAGGCAAATGCGACTACGCTGAAGGAACAAGATGGCATCATCACGGTCGTTCAAAGTGGAGGACAATTTCAAGTCGTCATCGGGAACAATGTACCATACGTCTACAAAGAGGTTGTAGATGTTGGTGGTTTCCAGACATCTTCGACTGATGATGAAGAAAAATCAGGAGTATTCAACCGATTGATTGATGTGATTGCTGGAATCTTTACGCCGATTCTCGGACCGATGGCAGGTAGTGGTCTGTTGAAAGGGTTACTCGCCATCCTTGTCGCGTTTGGATTATTGACAGAAAAAATGGGCACATATGTCGTCTTGAATGCCGCGGCGGATGCACTATTTTACTTCCTGCCCGTGATCTTAGGACATTCGGCGGCTAAGAAATTTGGTGGGAACCCGTATATTGGGATGATTATCGGTGGGGCGCTTGTCTATCCATCGATTGTGGCCATTCAAGGAGGCGGGGAGGCCTTGACGTTCCTCAATGTGCCTGTCGTCTTAATGAGTTATGCGTCTTCGGTTATCCCGATTATTTTGGCGACATACGTTTCTTCAAAAGTCGAAACATTCTTTAACCGTCATACGCATGAAGCTGTACGAAACTTCACAACACCGATGATGGCGTTGTTACTCGTTGTCCCGTTGACGTTTTTAGCAATTGGACCGGTTGCGACGTATGCGAGTCAAGGTTTAGCGAATGGTTACTCGTTCTTGTATGAGTTGAGCCCAACCATCGCCATCGCGTTCATCGGTGCGTTCTGGCAAGTGCTAGTCATGTTCGGTCTCCATTGGGGACTTGTACCAATTATCATCAATAACTTATCGGTTGTTGGTACGGATACGATTGTTGTCGGTGTATTGATGGCCACGTTCGGTCAAGTAGGGGCAGTTCTAGCGATTACCTTAAAAGCCAAAAACCCGAAAGTGAAAGGGTTAGGAACATCTTCCACGATTGCAGGTGTGTTTGGAATTACGGAGCCGGCTATCTATGGCTTGACGCTTCCCCGTAAAAAACCATTTGTGTTTGGGGTTGTGGGTGGAGCGGCTGGTGGTGTCGTAGTAGGTTTGTTCGGTACGGCGGCTTATGCGATGGGAGGCCTCGGAATCTTTAGCATCCCAGTCATGATTCCTCCAACGGGTGTCGATTTAGCCTTCTATGGAGCATTTATCGGAATGGCGGTTGCAACAGTAGTCGCTCTCGTCTTGACGATGGTCTTCCACAAAGAAGCAACGGCCGTCGAGTCGACAGAAAAAGTGGTTGTACAATCAATCTCTGAACAAGTCGGCTTTCCTGTATCGGCTCCATTGAAAGGAGAAGTCGTGTCGCTTGAAATGGTTCGTGATGAAGTGTTCTCAAGCGGGGCGATGGGGAAAGGGATTGCGATTATGCCTTCAGAAGGCGCGGTATATGCACCGTTTGACGGAGAAATCGTCACGGTCTATCCATCGAAGCATGCAATCGGTCTTCGATCTGATACAGGTGTGGAAGTATTGATTCACATTGGATTAGATACGGTCAAGCTAAATGGACAGTATTTTGAAACGGTCGTTACGGACGGTCAGAAAGTGACAGAAGGAGAACTGCTCGTCCGATTCGATATAGATGCCATCGCTCGTGAAGGGTATGACACCATCACCCCGATTATCGTGACAAACACCGAACATTATCTCGATGTCTTACCGGTTTACACAGGTGTGGTTGAAGCCAATCATGGCGTATTGCGTGTCATTGTATAACAAAGGAGGAGACAATATGAAACAAGTATCAAGTGAATTTCTATGGGGCGGGGCTACTGCGGCCAATCAGTTAGAAGGTGGTTATCAAGAAGGTGGGAAAGGACTTTCGATTGCTGACGTGATGCCAGGCGGAAAACAGCGAATGAAGATTATCCATGATCCGACGTTTGATTTTGAATTACATGAAGAGTATTCATACCCGAACCATGAAGGAATCGACTTCTATCATCGTTATAAAGAAGATATTGCCCTCTTTAAGGAAATGGGATTCAAGACGTTCCGCATGTCAATTGCGTGGTCACGAATTTTCCCGAACGGAGATGAAGTGGAACCGAATGAGGAGGGACTCCAATTCTATGATCGTGTGATCGATGAATTAGTCGCCCAAGGCATTGAACCACTCGTGACCATCTCCCACTATGAGATGCCCCTACATCTTGCGAAGCATTATGGGGGATGGCGAGACCGTCGCTTAGTCACATACTTTGAACGATACAGTCGTGTCTTGTTCGAACGTTATAAAGGGAAGGTCAAATACTGGTTGACGTTCAACGAAATCAACGGGGCACAGTTCATGCCGATGCTCAGTCTAGGGATTGCGGTTCGGGAAGAAGAGAATACGTTACAGCTCACCTATCAAGGATTGCATCACCAACTGGTCGCAAGTGCCCTTGCGACAAAGGCGGCCAGAGAGATTGACCCATCGATGCAAATCGGATGTATGCTCATTGCGGCTCCGGTTTATCCGTATAGTTCAAACCCGGATGATGTTTGGTATGCTCACGATGCAGAACGGATGATGAACTTCTTCTGCGGAGACGTCCATGTACGCGGCAAATATCCGAGCTTTGCGAAACGATTCTTCCGAGACAATGGCATTGAACTCGCCATGGAAGATGGCGACCTTGATATCCTCAAAGAGAATACTGTCGATTTCTTCTCACTCAGTTACTACATGTCGCGCACTGAAAAGGCTGAAAAAGGTCAGGATGAGGCGGAAGGTAATATTATGAGCGGGGTCAAGAATCCATACTTACAAGCGAGTGACTGGGGATGGGAAATTGATCCGACAGGACTCCGCGTCATCTTGAACAAGTTATATGAGCGTTATGAGCTCCCATTATTCATCGTTGAAAACGGGCTAGGTGCTTATGACAAAATTGAGTCGGACGGAACGATTCATGATCACTATCGCATCGATTACTTACGTGATCACTTGAAAGGGATGATGGATGCAATCGACGATGGAGTCGAAGTGATGGGATACACGAGTTGGGGGTGTATCGATTTAGTGAGTGCCTCGACAGGTGAGTACAGCAAACGGTATGGTTTCATTTACGTGGATCGACATGACGACGGTACCGGTACGTTAGAACGAAAACGGAAAGAGTCGTTCTTCTGGTATCAAGAGGTGATTCGTTCACAAGGTGCGAGCTTATACGAAGAAGAATCAGTCAAATGAAAAAGCGGCCTCGGCCGCTTTTTCATGCTTTCGTGATTTTTCGCAATAAGATGATCGCGAGACTAATGCCCCCAGCAATCAACATATACAAGATAATTTCCATCCAAGTGTTCATTCGTCGTCTCCATCCGCAAAGATTGCGAGCTCCCCTTGTGGCATCGCGACCAACAGATAGGCGTCTCCACCAAGTGGTCTCGCGTCCCCTGCTTGCCAGCACTCAAAATGTTCTTGATATCCATTGATGAAGAGAAGGGATCCGGATTCAAATTCCAGTTCGAGGTGGGGGTGTTCGTCACCGAGGCGTACTTGATGGATGCGCTCTCTTCTTAAGCGCATGAGCTGTTCGAGTTGTTCACCTTCGTCAAACGTATTTTGCGTCGCATGGACATGCCACGGTCCCTCAATGGAGATCCAAGATTCCAGTCCTTGACGACTGAAATAGAGAAGATGATGGTTTGGACCAGAACCGAAATCGATTCCGACAAAAGAAGAGGCGGTAAAGAGGTGATGCAAAATAGATGTCGCTTGTTCGTGCTCTGTGGTAGACACACCGTCACCTCACTTTAAAGAGTTGTTATCATTATCATTTCACGTTACCACGCTAAAGTAAACGAATCTAACTCAATCTAGAAAAGAAACTGTAGATGATTCGCAAAGTATAATGTTGATTTATTTCACATTTCTGTATACGAAAAAAACGGACATTCATCGTGAATGTCCGTTTTTTTCAAACCTCATTATGCTTCGACAAAGGCAGCGCCGATCACACCCGCATCTCCTGACAATTGAGTGAGGCAGAGACGCGTTTTTCCACTAGCATGTGGATACATTTTATTCGAGACTGCTTGTTGTAATTCGTTCCAAAATAATGAGGCCGACATCATGACGCCGCCTCCTAATACAATCACATCAGGATCGACGGTATGAATGATGTTAGCTAGTCCGCTAGCCAGTTCCTCGACGAAGTGATGGCGGTACTCGTCATCTGATAATAGCGAAGGGACGTTTGTATATCCTTTTTCGCTTGCGCGACTCATGAGCGCGGTACCACTTGCGAGTGATTCGAGAGAGCCTCGATTCAGTACAGGGTGAACTGGTCCGTTCGAACGGATAATCATATTTCCGATTTCACCGGCACTGCCGTTCGCCCCTCGAATGATTTGATGTTTATAGACATAACCGCCACCGATTCCAGTGCTGACTGTTACATAAAAAACAGCATCGAATCCTTTTCCTGCCCCAAATTTGGCTTCTGCGAGAGCTGCCGCATTCGCATCGTTTTCAAGGGTGACAGAAAAGCCGAGGCGCTGTGTTAAAGGCTCAACGATTTTTTGATTGTGCCAATTCGGGAGGTTTGGAGGCGTTAAAAACATCCCTTGTTTCCAATCGAGTGGACCGGGAGCCACAATCCCGACATGCTGGATATCGAATTCAACATTGAATTGATGAATCGCAGTCTCAATAGATTGTAGTGCCTCTTCGAAAGGAAGTTGAGGCTGCGTGTTAAACGTGAGTTGTTTCAGTACTTCACCTTTGAGTGAAACAGCCGCAATCCGAGTGTTCGTCCCTCCTAAATCAATCCCGATTCGGACAGCTTGTTTTTCATCGGAAGGAACACCAGTCACTAGACAAATCGCTTCTCCCTCAATCAAGAACGACTCATTGGCCGGGAGAAGGAGTGTACCTCCCGTAGGTACTTCCATCTCATCAATGATTAATGTTCCTTGCACGACAGATAGTAACCGGAACGTGTCGGTCGAAATCTTTTCTTTCGCTGTAACATGCCATTTTTCCACAAAGAAAAATGGATTCTTCGTCAAACGTGTTCGAAAGTGATCGAGTTGACGGATTGGTTCACTATATCCAAGGTGAGGGACGAAAGAAGCGAGAATGCCCTTTTCTACGTGAAGTTTACGTGGACGACCGGTCGTCACATCCAGTCGCTCGTAATCGTATAGACGATAGGTTGTGTCCGAACTTTGTTGAATTTCCAGTACGCATACCCCTTTTGTCAATGCATGGACCGTTCCAGCTGGGACATAGAAAAAATCACCGGTATGAATCGATTTTCGTATCAAGCCGTTTTCCAAATCGCCTGTTTCAAGCGCTTCGTTGAAGTCTTCTGAGGTGGCATAGGAGTGACCATAAATGAGTGTCGCATTTGCTGGAGCATCGAGAATATACCAACATTCATTTTTTCCATATGATTCGTTTTCGAGTTGTTCCGCTAACGAATCATCAGGATGAACTTGAATAGACAAATCATCGTTCGCATCAATCCATTTAATCAGTAGCGGAAACACGTCCGCTTTAATTTGAAACAACTCTGGATGTTGTTGATAGAGTTCACGCAAAGAAAGACCAACGTAAGGTCCGGAAGCAACGGATGAACTACCTTTTTCTAATGCAGAAGCCGTCCAAGCTTCACCGATCGAAGGGTCATTGAAATCGAAACCAAATTGCTTCAGACGCTCCCCTCCCCAAAGTCGCTGTTGATAGTGTGGTTTTAAAAGAATAGCGCTCATATTCTGTCCTCCTGTTAATTTGATATACACTTATGAATTTAAAAACTAAACAAAGTTTAAATCAAGTATAGACATGAAATAAATCATGTGTATAATAAAACTTGTAACCGATTTCAAATAAGGAGTGAGGACACATGAAGAAAATCTTATTAGCGTGTAGTTCAGGGATGTCGACGAGTTTACTCGTAACGAAGATGAAAGATCATGCCACATCAATCGGGGATGAGGCGAAGATTTGGGCAGTCGGTCAAGATCAGGTCGTAACCGAGATGGACGAGGCAGATGTGATTTTGATTGGTCCACAAATGCGTTTCTTGTTGGATAAATTGAAAGCGCAAACATCAACACCGATTGAAGTAATCGATATGATGGCATACGGAACGGCGAATGGAAAAGCTGCATACGAACAAGCGATGAAATTAATGGGGTGAACAACGTGGAACAGGTAGACGAGTTAACCTTGGAGCAAATGGCATTCATGATGATTTTGCACAGTGGCAATGCGAGAAGTACGATTCAGGAAGCGATTCAACTGTATAAAACGAGTTCTTATGAAACGTTCGAAGAAAAGATTGGTGAGGCACGTGGACAATTAAAAGAAGCACATCAAACACACTTTTCACAAATCCAAAGAGAAGCGAATGGAGAAAAAACAGACGTCTCTTTATTGCTTCTTCATGCAGAGGACCATTTAATGTCTACGCAAACGATGCTTGATTTGACAGCGGGTTTGGTCGAAATGGTCGAACAAAAGATTGTAAATCCTAATCAAGAAGGGTGAATCATATGTCACAGGACAATAAGATGTTCAACATGATCAGTAAACTGCTCATGCCGATGGCGACCTATTTAAACAACAGTCGCTATTTACAAGTATTGCGAGATGCATTCATGCTCGCTTTCCCGATTACCATGTTTGGGTCAATCATCGTCGTCATTGCAAACCTGCCGTTCCTCGACCGTTTCATGTCCGAGAGTACACTCAGTGTATTTAAAACATCACTCGGAAACGCACCATCTGCAACGATGGGGATTATGTCTATCTTTGTCGTCTTCGGTATTGGGTATTATCTATCGAAAAGTTATCAAGTCGAGGCTGTCTTCGGAGGAGCGATTTCGCTCGTGTCTTTCCTTCTCTTAACGCCTTTCTTGATTGAAGTGGACGGTATGTCAGAGGCAGTCGGGAATGTCCTTCCATTGGATCGCCTTGGAGCGAAAGGAATGTTTCTTGCGATGATTACCGGATTCCTGTCCGGTGAGATTTATCGATTTGTCGTTCAAAAGAACTGGACGATTAAGATGCCGGATGGAGTACCGCCAGCTGTTGCGAAATCATTCTCAGCACTTGTTCCTGCATTATTAACCTTGACTGTATTTTTAACATTCAACATCATCGTGACGAACTTATTCAATACGAATCTTCATGACGTCATTTTCAACGTCGTTCAGCAACCGCTTGTGACATTAGGGAATGGTCTCATTCCAACGTTGATTGCAATCTTCTTCGTTCAGCTATTTTGGTTCTTCGGACTCCACGGTCAGGTCATCGTCAATTCGGTGATGGACCCGATTTGGAACACATTATCTGTGGAAAACTTGACGGCTTATACCTCGACTGGAGATGTTCCGAACATTATCAGTAAACAGTTCATTGAAATTTACACGGTAGGGCTTGGTGGTTCCGGATCTACACTTGCTGTCGTCGTGGCCATCTTGTTGTTCTTGAAATCGAAACAGTTGAAACAAATCGGGAAACTATCCCTCGGACCTGGACTATTCAACGTAAACGAGCCGGTCATCTTCGGACTTCCGATCGTTATGAACCCGCTCATCATGATTCCTTGGATTGTCGCACCGCTCGTGACGGTAACGGTCACATATTTCGCGATGTCGACAGGCTTAGTCCCACCACCAACGGGTGTCGCTGTTCCATGGACTGTTCCAATGTTCTTGAGTGGTATCATGGCGACGAACTCGCTTGCCGGAGGTCTTCTTCAAATCGTGAACTTCTTCATTATTTTGGCGATTTGGTTCCCGTTCTTGAAATTTATCGACCGCATGAACTTGAAAAAAGAGTTAGAAGAATCAACAGATAAACAAGAAGCAGTGTAAACAAATAGAGAAAATAGAAATAAGGGAGAGATAAAAGATGACGAACCCGACACAAACACGAATGAAAGAGAAAAAGACCTATCAATTTCCGACAGACTTTTGGTGGGGAACGGCTTCTTCTGCTACACAGATGGAAGGTGCTGCTTTTGAAGGTGGAAAAGGATTGAACATCTGGGATTACTGGTACATGCAAGAGCCGAATCGCTTTTTCAATGGCGTGAGCGCAACAGAGGCCTCAAACTTCTATCATTTGTATGAAGAAGATATCGCATTGATGAAAGAACTCGGGCATAACACGTTCCGTTTCTCCATTTCATGGTCACGTCTTTTCCCAAAAGGTGTCGGGGAAGTAAATGAAGAGGCAATCACATTTTATAACAATGTCATCAATTGCTTAATCGATCATGGTATCGAACCGTTCATCAATCTGTATCACTTCGATATGCCGATGGCGCTTCAAGAACAAGGTGGTTGGGAATCACGGGAAGTCGTGGAGGCATATGTCACCTTTGCGAAGACATGCTTTGAGTTGTTTGGTGACCGCGTCGAGAAGTGGTTCACGCATAATGAACCGATTGTACCGGTAGAGGGTGGATATTTATATGATTTTCATTATCCAAACGTTGTTGATTTCAAGCGAGCTGTCCAAGTAGCGTACCACTCGATCTTATCGAGTGCGAAGGCAATCGAAGCGTATCGTGACATGGGACAATCTGGGCAAATCGGGATCATCTTAAATCTGACACCCTCATATCCGAGAAGTCAGCACCCAGCTGATTTGAGCGCAGCGCGTATTGCTGATGCGATGTTCAATCGCTCGTTCCTCGATCCATCTGTTTTAGGCACGTTCCCTCAAGAACTAGTAGAAGTGCTGAAGTCTGAAGATGCGATGCCACAGATGGAAGCAGGCGATCTTGAACTCATTCGAGAACATACAGTCGACCTGCTTGGCATCAACTATTACCAGCCGCGTCGCGTGAAAGCAAAAGCATCACTGCCGAATCCGGACGCACCATTCTTACCGGAAAACTTATTTGATTTTTATGAGATGCCTGGACGTAAAATGAATCCATATCGTGGATGGGAAATTTACGAAAAAGGAATCTATGATATATTAATCAATCTAAAAGAAAACTATGGTAATATTCCTTGCTTCATTTCAGAGAATGGAATGGGGGTCGAGGGTGAAGAGCGTTATCGTGACGAGAACGGAAGTGTCCAAGACGATTATCGAATTGATTTCATTCGCGAACATCTGAAATGGATGCATCAAGCGATTGAAGACGGTTCGAACGTAAAAGGCTATCATCTTTGGACGTTTATGGACAATTGGTCATGGAGCAATGCTTATAAAAATCGCTATGGATTTGTAGGCATTGACTTAGATACGCAACAACGTACTGTAAAAAAATCAGGGCACTGGTTTAAACAGTTGATTGACGCTAATGGTTTTACAGAATAATGAAGTAAGCTGACAAAGACTACTCTTTGTCAGCTTTTTTTGATATATTGTACATATATGTCTATACATGAGGTGCTATATGTCTACTAAGAAAAAACCGAAATATGAAACCATTGCTGATGAAATTCGTAAAAGAATTATTGAACACGTTTATCCGCTAGAACATGCATTACCTGATGAAATCCATTTGGCCCAAGAGTTTGGGGTGAGCCGAATGACGATGAAACGTGCGCTTGAGATTCTCGTCATGGAAGGACTGATTTATCGTAAACGTGGCAAAGGAACATTCATTTTACAGTCGAGCTTCCAAAAAGATCGCATCAACGTGATTAGCAAAGAAACGAGAGGGCTGACTCAAGTAATCGGAGATCGCTCGTTACGAAGTGAAGTCCTGAATTTTGAGGTGAAGTTTCCGTGTCAGGAAGTCGCCAATCATCTCATGATTGAGCTGACAGAACCAGTCTATGAAATACGTCGTGTGCGTTACGTAGACGATGAGCCGTATGTCATCGAATTGACGTACATGGTTGCTAACCTCATTACAGGAATCACACGTGAAATTTTGGAAAAATCCGTGTACGCGTATATTCAAGAAGATCTGGGTTATACGATTACAAGCTCGCATAAAGTGATTCGAGCAGATAAACCGGATGAGTATGATCAAGCTTACTTGAAGAATGATATCACTGAACCGATTATCGAAGTCGAGCAAGTGGTCTATTTAAGTAACGGGAAACCGTTCGAGTATTCGTTTGCCCGTCATCGATACGATAAATTTGTGTTTTCATCGGTCAATATTGTGAAGTAAAAGTCGCCGCGATGGCGACTTTTTCGTAAGGAGGACCCATCGTGGATGTGAAAATTGAACAAGCAGGATACGAGATAAACGAGCCCGTCATCCAAGACATTTCGTTTGATGTACGGGCAGGTGAGATTTTAGGGGTGATTGGGTCGAATGGTGCGGGAAAAACGACTACCATCGCCTGTCTTACCGGAACGATTCCTTGGATGAAGGGAACGGTCGAGATGGAACGCTATGCGTTTATCCCGGAACAACCGGTCTACTATGATTATTTGACGCTATCTGAACATATCGCACTCGTCCAAGAATTAACGGGAATCGATTCCACAGAAAAAACGGAGGAGTTGCTACAGCTATTCCGGTTAGAGCATGTGACCGATCGGTATCTCTCCTCTTTTTCAAAAGGGATGAAACAGAAGGCGATGATTCTATTGGCGCTCATTCAAGAAGCGCGGGTATTGATTGTCGATGAACCATTTATCGGATTGGATGCGACGACGACGATTCAGTTACTTCGACTGTTAGAAGCGGAGCGTACGAGGGGGGCAAGTGTCTTATTAGTCACACACGTTCTTGATACGGCCGAGCGATTATGCGACCGATTCGTATGGATTGATGATGGACAACTGCTCGCGAGTGGGACGAAAGTGGAGATTCGTGAAGCGCTCGATACAGAGGGGATGACCTTGTTTGACATGATGGAAGATGTGGCGATGCGATGATTGCGAAACGATTGTTTTGGATGCGTGTCTCCCGGTACATAAAACAGCAATGGAAGACGGTCCGATTGATTGTCGACTGGACGATTTTTTTATACGGTGTCCTTCCTCTTCTCATATGGGCAGGCTATTCCTACTGGCAAGTCTGGGAAGGGAACTTCCCCTGGTTAGGTGACATCCCTTATTTTCTCTGGGCACTTCTGATTGGATGGTTTATGTGGCAAGACCGTATGTTTGTCTGGATTGAGCGTGCCGATCTCATCCTTGTGTCAAACCGGAGCATGATTCGGGATTTAAAAAGGTATTCGGTTGGGTATCAACTTACGCAACACGTGATTCAATATGGATGCTATCTGCTGTTGCTTGCACCGATTCTATACGTAAAAGGAAGGGACGTGGGCGAGATTCTCGCGTTTGGGGCTGCACTTTTTCTACTCGCTTGGTGTCACGCATGGGTCCAGTATCATCTACGTCTCCGACACGCCCATCTCATGAAGCGATTTTTAATCGTACTCCTTGCTTTTGTAGGTGTGTATGCGTTATTGATTGAGTCGATATTGCTTAGTGTGTTAATCGGAAGCATCATGGTCACATTTGCGTTATACGTAGGGGAAGGATGGGTGTCGAAACATCCGAGTGTCGGTCGAGAAATTGAAATCGGAGAACGTGAGCGTGCCTCATTCGATCGTGTCCTGTTGACGACGTCAGGAGCCATCGAGAAGACGAGTGAGCGGAAACGTCCCCTGTATCGACCGAGACCGAATCGCTTCGGCACCGTCAGACGGACGATGGCACTCCTTATGTACTTTAGAACGCCGAGTCATCGGAATTTATGGTTTCGACTTATTCCGCTTGGGATCACGAGCGTGATTCTTCTCCCGAGTTGGTTCAAAATAGTAGTTCCGATTTATCTGTTGTATGTCGCCTATCAAGAACAGACGTCGTTCACGAGAGAAATGGAGCGACATCCATTCTTTCAATCCATTCAAGAAAGAGGTTCATCATGAACGAACAGCAGTATGAGCAACTGTTACAAATCGAGACGGCCAAACCTCAGCAAGGATTCCCGTCCTCAGCCGAATATCACCGTTATGAACCGACTCCTTACGAAGCACTCGATTTGCTTCGGGATGCGTATCCGTTAGAGTCCACAGATACCATCGTGGATTTCGGTTCGGGAAAAGGACGTCTGCCGTTCTATTTAGCGTATACGTTTCGTGTGAGGGCGATTGGTGTCGAGATGGACGGTGGATTTCATGAGGAGGCACTTCAAAATTGGATGAGCTATACGAAGAAACATCGTAATCGGGGAAGTGTTCAATTGGAACAGGGATTCGCGGAGGGATTCATGATTCCACCGGATGCGAATCGATTCTACTTCTTTAATCCGTTCTCGGTGAACGTCTTCCGCCAAGTGATTGCCAACATTATCGAATCTGTTGAAACGGTCCCTCGTCCGGTCGACGTGATTCTATATTATCCGGCGGATGAATACCTCCATTATTTGAACGACGAGACGCCTTTTCAATATGTACAGACCGTTCGACTCCCGCTGAAGAATCTTCATGAGCGATTTTTGATTTACCGGTTTGATATGATGGAATCATCTTGGTGATGGAGGAGTGAGTACGTTGAAAAAGAAAGACATTTTAGAGGCATATCGTTGGCGTCAAGCGACGAAAGCGTTCGATGCGGATCGTAAAATCAAAGAAGAGGACATGGAGTTCATCTTAGAGACGGGACGTCTTTCACCGAGTTCGTTCGGATTCGAGCCATGGCAATTTGTCGTGGTACGTCGGGAAGATTTACTCCAAAAGATTAAAGATCATGCATGGGGAGCGCAAGGTCAGGCCCTGACTGCCAGTCACTTTGTATTGATCCTCGCAAGAACACCGAAAGCCATGCGTTACGATTCGGACTATATTCGTCATATCGTGACGGGTGTACAGGGCCGGACGGAAGAAGAATACGCACAACGCGTGAAACGGGTACAGGAGTTCCAGGAGACCGACTATCGTCTCTTAGACGATGAGCGTGTCTTCCAGGAATGGATCAAGCGTCAGACATATATTCCGCTCGGAAACATGATGACGGCTGCCGCACAAATCGAGATTGATTCATGCCCAATCGAAGGGTTCAATCAAGAGGAAATCGATGAGTTGCTCATCTCAGAAGGCGTGATGGAACGAGGCGAATGGTCACTTTCGGTCATGGTCGCATTTGGGTATCGAGCGCGCGATTTCGCACCGAAAACACGTCGTGATTTTAACGAAGTCGTCAAATATATCGGATGAAAAAAGAGTCAATCGCCGGGGCGATTGACTCTTTTGAATTATTTCCAGTCTGTGATGCGGTCGACTGGGAAGCGGACTGATGGATACCCTTCTTCTGCTGCTTTCCCGATCGAGAGAAGCATGACTGGAAGGTAACGTTCTTTGTCGAGACCGAACGCTTCAGCGATGTTCGCTTTGTCGTATCCGCCGATTGGGTTTGTGTCATATCCGTGCGCACGTGCGACGAGCATGAGTTGCATCGCAACAAGACCTGAATCGAGCATGATGCTGTCCTTGATCATTTCTTTCGGTGCATCTTTAAAGATGCCTTTGATCATGTCGACTTGACGGTCGCGGACTTCAGCCGGCATCATACCGCGCTCTACCGCTGTATCGAAAATCTCTTCTGTGTAATCTGCCATTTGATAGTCGGCGAAGAGGGCGATGACCGCTGAAGATGTTTCCACTTGGCGTTTGTTGAAGCTTGCGAGTGGAAGGAGTGTTTCTTTTCCTTCTGCGCTATCGATGACGACGAAGCGCCATGGCTGTAAGTTAAGGGATGAAGGAGCTGTTGTCGCTTCTACAAGAATTTGTGTCATTTCTTCTTTTGAGATTTTGACGTTCTCATCGTATACACGAATCGAGCGGCGTCCTTTGACAATCTCCATAAAGTCTTTTTGTGTAGCAGTGTTCATATTGTAGTCTTCCTTTCATGGTCAATAGTATCTTGTAACATCGTGAGTGATGCTAATAACTGTTGTTGATCCTCTACCTTCATGTTGACAAAAAGTCGGTCCGTTAAGCACTCTTTTTGCTCAGTCCAATGTGCAATTTGTTCACGACCATCGTCTGTCAATTCGACATAGATGACACGGTTGTCTTGTTCACAGCGTCTCCGCGTGATGAGTCCTTGTGTCTCTAACTGTTTCAAGTGCCTGGTGATGGCGGCATGGTCGACATCGACGCGTTGCTGCAATTCACGTTGCCGCAATGGACCGACATGATACAAGTTGCTTAAAATGTCATAGCGGCTCAAGCTGAGCCCGTCCATTTCAGAGTCGAATAATTGCCCCAATTCTTTTTGTACGGTGATGATGTGATAGAGAATTTGATCCCGAAGCGAGCAAGAATCTCGCATGCACATCGCCTCCTCAAATCATTGATGACTCAATCATTGATGGGTCACACAATGTATAGTAAACCCATCCTGACGATATTTCAAATAAAAAGTTTTAAAAAATAGGTTGTCAAACTGTTATATAATAGTCTATATTATAACCAACTGATATATAACAATGATTAAAGGAGGATGTGAACGCTTGGAACACTATGAACGACTAAATACGTATCATATTCATGAGAAACTGATTGAACTTGTGAATAAAAACGTTCTTGAACCCCATGAAATCAATGATTTTTGGGAAGGGGTCGAATCGCTTCTTGAGCGTTTCATTCCAGTGAATCAGACACTTCTGGAGCAGCGCAAGACATTCGAGCGATTGTTACAGGAGTGGTACAGTCGTCAAGACGAAGTCGATCCAACCGAGTACGAGACATTTTTAACGTCGATCGGCTATATCGAACCGGTAGTCGAAGATTTTCAGGTCGACGTGTCGAATGTCGATCGCGAAATCGCTCATCAAGCGGGACCGCAACTCGTCGTACCGTTAGACAATGCCAGATATGCACTCAATGCCGCCAATGCCAGATGGGGGAGTCTCTACGACGCCCTTTATGGGACGGACATGATTGACGAGGCAGACGGCATGGAAAAGGGACGAGCATATAATCCTGTTCGCGGAAATGAAGTTATTCGGTTAGCTAAACAGTTTTTGGATGACACGTTCCCACTGTCGTCCGGGTCACACAGAGACGTATCACGATATGTCGTTCGTGACGACGTCGCCTACGCGGTGATTGGAGACGAGGAGCATTTATTCGCTCATGATTCCTTCGTCGGTTACACCGGCGAACCGAACGAGTTGAAGACATTGATGCTCCAGCACCATGCCTTGCACGTCGAACTTCAATTCGACCGCGAACATCCAGTCGGCAAAGTCGATCCTGCTGGACTGATGGACATCGAGCTCGAATCAGCCCTCTCCGCTATTGTGGATTGCGAAGACTCGGTCGCAGCCGTTTGCGCAGAAGACAAAGTTCATCTGTATCGTAATTGGCTCGGTCTAATGGATGGGACGCTTGAAGCCTCGTTCCAAAAAGACGGGAAGCGACTCTCTCGGCGTTTAAACGAAGACAAGCGTTTGATTGGAAAAGGTGGGGCGGAAGTCGTCCTCCCAGGACGCGCGCTCTTGTTCATTCGGAACGTTGGACACTTGATGACGACGGACTTGATTCTTGATGCAGAAGGTCGCGAGGTACCAGAGGGGATCGTTGATGCCATCTTTACTTCATTGATTGCAAGTCGCCATCTTCATCGTCGTCTCAACTCTCGGGAAGGATCGATTTACATCGTCAAGCCGAAAATGCACGGCTCTGAAGAAGTGGCATTCACCAATGTTTTGTTTGATGCCGTGGAAAATCTGCTGGACCTTCCTCGCTATACGTTAAAAGTCGGCGTGATGGATGAAGAAAGACGAACGTCGCTCAACTTGAAAAATTGTATCGCGCAAGTAAAAGAACGGGTCGTCTTCATCAACACGGGCTTCCTTGACCGGACGGGAGACGAGATTCATTCTTCGATGACGCTCGGACCGATGCGTCGGAAGGGAGAAATGAAAACGTCACCTTGGCTCGCTGCATATGAACGGTTGAATGTATCGATCGGTCTCGAGAGTGGGTTCCATCATCAAGCACAAATCGGAAAAGGGATGTGGGCGATGCCCGATCGGATGCAGGACATGATGCGTGAAAAAATGGCACATGTACGGTCCGGGGCAACGACGGCATGGGTGCCTTCACCGACCGCGGCGACGCTCCATGCGATGCACTATCATCAACTCGATGCTTTTGATGTACAGCGAGAATTGTTGAAACAGCCTGTTTTAAAACATGAACGACAACAGCTCCTTGATATCCCGCTCGCGACGCGCATTTATTCGCAAGAAGAGATGAAAGAAGAGCTTGAGAACAACTTGCAAGGATTGCTCGGGTACGTCGTCCGTTGGATCGAACAAGGTGTCGGTTGTTCGAAAGTGCCGGATATTCACCATATCGGACTGATGGAAGACCGGGCGACACTCCGGATTTCGAGTCAACACGTGGCCAACTGGTTGCATCACGGCATCTGTTCAGCAGAACAAGTCGAGGTCACCCTTTATCGGATGGCACGAGTCGTCGATGAGCAAAACGAGTCAGACCCGAATTATCGACCGATGACGCCGAACGTCGATCAGTCGATCGCCTATCAAGCCGCCCACGAACTCGTATTTCATGGGTTGAAACAGCCGAACGGGTACACGGAGCCAATCTTGCATCGTCGCCGCCGTGAATTTATGAAACGTCAAACTGTGGAGTTAAACCTTAAAGGAGGAACCTCATCATGACAACGAAAAAAATGGAAAGCGAACAGTTGATTGAACGTTGGGTCGTCCGCCGTATCGTATCTGGAGAATCGACAGCATCTTTGGCGAATACGGCATTCGTATACGGCAACGACTTGATGCGCCTCGTCTTGGATCGTGCTGACGGTTCGCTCCAAATCATGAAAGAGCCGATCGATGAAGTCGTCGTTTTCCGAAAACCGGAGGACCGGGACGAAGAAAATGTTTGCCGTTGCTGCGGGATGGAGCATTCGACGTTTAAGGCAGCGTTGGAATGCTGCGCTTACCTCGACTAAATCATTTCATTTGCACCATCTGTTATATAACAAATTAAATTTATCGAAGTTAATATAATACAGGAGGGTTTGTTGATGAAAAAACGCGAAGAATTGGTGAACAGCTGGAAGTCAGAACGATTCGAAGGGGTAGAACGTCCATACTCTGTAGAAGACGTCATGAAACTACGAGGGTCTATCGTGATTGAACAGACGCTTGCGACAAAGGGAGCGGAACGCCTGTGGCAATTGATGCACGAGCGTGACTACGTCCATGCACTCGGTGCGTTGACAGGGAACCAGGCGATTCAACAAGTAAAAGCAGGACTCGAAGCCATCTATTTGAGTGGTTGGCAAGTAGCGGCGGATGCGAACCTGTCAGGTCACATGTATCCGGACCAGAGTCTATATCCGGCCAACTCGGTGCCAAGTGTCGTCAAACGAATCAACCAAGCGCTTCAACGTGCCGACCAAATTCAAACGGCAGAAGGGAAAGGCGACACGCATTGGTTCGCACCGATTGTCGCGGATATGGAAGCCGGTTTTGGTGGGGTACTCAACGTATTCGAATTGACGAAGGCGATGATTGAAGCGGGGGCTGCCGGCGTTCACCTCGAAGACCAGCTCTCGTCTGAGAAGAAGTGTGGTCACCTTGGTGGGAAGGTGTTGCTTCCGACGCAGACGGCTGTGAAAAACTTGATTTCGGCGCGACTCGCGGCAGACGTCATGGGCGTCCCAACGATCATCGTAGCGCGGACAGATGCGCACGCGGCGAACTTGATTACGAGCGACATCGACCCAATCGATCATCCGTTCATCATTGGAGAGCGTACGCCGGAAGGCTTCTATCGTACGGAAGCTGGTATCGAGCAAGCAATCGCTCGCGGTCTCGCTTATGCACCGTATGCAGATCTCGTCTGGTGTGAGACGTCTGAACCAGATTTAGCAGAGGCACGTCAATTTGCCGAAGCGATTCATGCGAAGTATCCAGGCAAACTTCTCGCTTACAACTGCTCACCATCGTTCAACTGGAAGAAGAAGTTGTCAGACGAAGAGATTGCCACGTTCCAACAAGAAATCGGTGCAATGGGCTACAAGTTCCAGTTCGTCACACTCGCTGGATTCCACGCGCTCAACTTCGGCATGTTCGAGCTCGCACGCGGTTACAAAGACCGTGGCATGGCAGCATACTCGGAATTACAACAAGCAGAATTTGCGGCTGAAGTACACGGTTACACGGCGACACGTCATCAGCGTGAAGTCGGAACGGGTTACTTCGATGAAGTCTCGCTCGTCATCTCAGGTGGGCAATCATCAACGACTGCACTGGCTGGATCGACAGAAGCAGAGCAGTTCACAAATTGATCATATTTTGGAGACGCCAACTTGTTGGTGTCTCTTTCTTTATGTGAAAGTATGTGAGATAGATTGATGAATATGTGAAAAAAAGATGAACCAAAGTTCATTTTCACTTCTCCAATTCGACGAATAGTTGTCACAAATAGTAAGAATAAACCGTTTCCATTCCTTGTATACTCAATCTGTTCACAAGTTGGACACAATGATAAAGGGGGAAGCATCATGCAAGGGGAACGATTGAATAAACGCAACGCTTGGTATCAAGCGGTATGGCGTTGGCACTTTTATGCAGGTCTCATATTTGCACCAATTTTTATTATCCTGGCTGTGACAGGAAGCATTTATTTATTTGAACCGCAAATAACGAAGATGCAATACAAAGACATGATGACGGCAACTTTCACGGAAGAACAGCCGATTGAAGTCCAAAAGGAATCATTCATGACGGAATATCCGGATGCGATGATCACATCGATTCGTTTGCCGGATGAAGGCGAATCGACTCGAATCGGTTGGATGAACAAAGACGAGATGATGTATACATATATTCATCCGGAAACTACAGAAGTTTTAGGAACGCGGTCTGCTGAAGGTAGCATGGATTTATTAGTTGTGATTCATGGCACACTATTAGGTGGTCAAATCGGGAACTGGGTCGTCGAACTTGCGGCGTCCTGGGCAATCATTCTTCTTATTACGGGGACATTCTTGTTTTGGCCGCGTGGTAAGAATCCGCTTCGGATGCTTATGCCGAAGCTTGGGAAAGGACGACAGTGGTGGAAGCAGATGCACGGTAGCGTCGCTTTGTGGTCATCGCTAGGCCTCGTGCTCATTATCAGTTCAGGGTTGGCTTGGTCATCCGTTTCGGGTGCGATGTTGCAGTGGGTTTCCTCGTCGACAAACACGGGAGCACCGATGTATGCCTATGCGTTTGGCGCCAAGCCAGAATCGACCGTGACGACAAAAGAGGTGGCAGAAGACGTACCTTGGGCGACCCAAGCAGATCTCGTTCCAACGTCTTCTCCAAGTACGATGTTGCCGATTGATTTAAATCAGGTGGTGAACAAGTCCACGATTGATCGACCGTACACAATCTCGCTTCCGGAAGGCGAAACAGGCGTCTATACTGTCACATCGGCAGCAGGTCATCCATTTAAAGAATCGACGGTGAACTTAGATCAATATAGTGGTGAAACACTCAGCTCTGTGACATACGCAGATTACGGGATTCTCGGAAAACTGATTACGGTTGGAATCGCGTTCCATGAAGGTCGCCTGTTCGGTTTACTCAATCAATTGGTCGGTGTCGCGCTTTGTCTAGGTCTCATTTTCGTGGTCATCAGCTCGTTCATGATGTGGCGCAAACGAAAAGTCGGATCCATTGAACAGATGAAGCGGTTTGAGGACGAACGCATTAAACGAATCGTCGGTATCTTGATTTTACTTCTAGGTGTGACATTACCGCTCGCAGGAATCAGTATTCTTGTCGTTCTCCTATTTGATTGGTTGATTGGTCGCCGGAAGTTGAAAGCGGAGGTGGCAGCATGAAACGATTTAAAGCAGTCATTCCTGTCATCCTAGCGACAATTTGGTTAAGCGCGTGTCAACTTCAACCAGTAGAACGCACCATTGATCCGATTGGGATTCAACTGATCGTACCTGAACGTGTAGAAGTTGGCTCGACGACGCTTGCGATGAAAGTATCGAATGATGAACGTGTGACGGAAAGCCATATTCAAGTCACGCCTTACGATTCGGAAGAGACCCGGACGTATGAAGTGACAGAAAAGGATGGCTATCTCGTGACGAGCGTGAAACTCGATCAGGGAATCTACCAAGTGAACGGCATGGCCCATGAAGGGCAGAAGGTCTATACGCCGTCCGCATGGATGATTGTCGGTGATGTACCGCAAGACCAAATCGACCAATTGCAGCAACCAATCGTTCACTCACACGACCATGGTGGTGAACATCAGCATTAAAAAAGTAACCGTTGCGTATGCAGCGGTTACTTTCGTTTAAGACGTATCCCGATCTCTCCAATGAGAACGGCAAGGCCCATGAATCCGGCACCGAGGATGGCCATTTGATTCTGGTTGGCGACCCCGATTCCGTTCTCGAATTGATAAATCTCACGTGTTAAGAATTGGATCGGCTCACCGGATGTGAGTGCTTGTTCATAACCGAGCCAAATCAAAATCGAGAATGTGGCAATTGAAACCAAAAGTCCGATGAATGCGGTAGTACTGACACGGATTACGGTTCGAGTCATAGCAATTCCTCTTTTCCTGTTTGTATACGATACGTCACAAGCTGAGGAAAAGATTCACAGTGCACTCATTTTGGAATGGTCAACACTTGTCCGACGTAGATGGAGTTGACGTTCGTGATATTGTTGGCGGCCGCGATTTTCGCAACAGTTGTGTTATACATCATCGCAATCTTGTACAGCGTGTCCCCTGATTTGACCGTGTATTTTACCGTAGTTGTCGGTGGTGTGATCGTCGTACCTGGGATGACGAGCACTTGTCCGACATAGATGGAGTTGACGTTTGTGATGTTATTGGCGGCTGCGATTTTTGCGACGGTCGTATTGTACATCGTTGCAATCTTGTAGAGTGTGTCGCCCGATTTCACCGTATATTTCACAGTCGTCGTAGGTGGTGTAACGGTCGTAGTTGGAATGATGAGCACTTGTCCTACATAAATCAAGCTGTAGTTCGTAATGTTGTTGGCGGCAGCAAGCGCCGAGACGGTGACTCCGTATGTCCGTGCGATACTGTACAACGTATCACCTGACTTCACGGTATACGTTTTGTTCGTCGATGTGTTTTGATATGCAAGTAATTGTGAGACCGTGACAAATTTGTACCCTTTTGCTTTGAGTTGTGAAATCATCGTTGGGAGTGCGAGCGGTGTACCCGGGGCCCCGGCTCCGGTATGCATCAAGACGATTGAACCCGGTTTGATGTTAGTCTGAACTTTCGTGTTGATTTGGCTCGCGGTCAACCCTTTCCAGTCAACCGTATCAATGTTCCATTGAATCGTGTATCCGTATCCTGCAGCCCCGACACCGCTCAATACGGTACTATTCACTGCACCAAAAGGGGCTCTGAAAATCGGTTTTGTCGTTTTTCCGGTCAATGATTTAATCAAAGCTTCCGTGCGGTCGAGTTCGGATTTCATCTGCGTGGCAGTCAGTTTGGTGAAGTCAGGGTGTGTATACGAGTGATTTCCGAGTTGATGTCCTTTTGCGGCGATATTTTTAATGTACTGTGGATGGTTATTTGCGCCCGACCCCGTTAAAAAGAAAGTGGCTTTGACATTGTTTTTTGCTAAAATGTCTAAAATCTTGTTCGTGTTCGCCCCGTCTGCCCCGTCATCGAACGTCAATGCGACGACCTTGCTCGTCGTGTTCACGCTCGTGACAAATTTTGAAGCGGCGGCACTGACGGAAATCGATTGTGTGATCACCATCGCCAATAAGATGAACAGTGCCATCGCCCCACGAATGACCTTACGTTTCATCTGAATTCGCCTCCATTCATGATGTAACTCTCTTGATGTTAAGACTTTCCAAATGATTGACCTTGATATATTTTATATACCCCTTTTTAGAAATGATGGACTAAAATTCGGAAATGTACTCAATAAATTTTGATTCAACTATATGTGTGAAATTTGTGAGAATGTATCGTGGGATATATCACAGAATGCTCACACTCTTTTTGGAAAGAGATGGTATCATGAACAATGTGTGAAAGATGTAAGCGATTTATAAGGAGGACTTATGATGAAAAAGATGATGACACGGTTTGGGGTCGTGTTTGGACTCATCGGGTTGTTCGTACTCGGTGCGTGTGGTACGGAGAAAGAAGCGGAGAGCGCGGCTGTTCCACAGTCAATGGAACCGGTCGAGGCAGAGTTGACGGTAGAGGCAACGGCTGAAAAGGGAGAGGCGGTACCTTTATCAGTAACAGTCACGCAAGATGGTCAACCTGTAGACGATGCGGATGAAATCAAGTTCGAGGTATGGAAGAATGGTGCGAAGGAAGAAAGTGAGATGATCAAGGCGTCACTCACGAAAGACGGTATCTATGAAGCGGAGACGACGTTCGCGGAAGAAGCGGTCTATACGGTTCAGGTTCACGTGACAGCGCGTTCGATGCACACCATGCCGACGACAAACGTGACGGTTGGACATCCAGAAACGGCTGCTGAAGCGGAAGAAGAGAGTGAGCATCATCACCACGCTGGAGCGGATATCACGCTTGACCCGAAAGAGGCGACAGCAGGGGGAGAACAACCATTCATGGTACACGTCATGATTGAAGACGAGATGCTCGCTGGGGCGGAAGTACAACTCGAAATCTTCCAAGACGGGGCAGAGAAGCATGAGTGGGTGAAGTTAGAGGAAGCAGATGCTGGGATGTATAAAGGTGTACACACCTTTGCTGAATCAGGCGCATACAACGTTCAAGTCCATGTCACGAAAGGTCATGATATTCATGAGCACGTGATGGAGACGGTAGACGTAAAATAAAAATGATCGGCTCACGCGAGCCGATCATTTTTATTATGCATTTTGATAGAGAGATTCAACTTGTTGTTGAAGCGCTTCGTTCTCCAAATATTCATCGTACGTTGCTTCTTTATCCACGATGCCATTCGGTGTCACTTCGATGATGCGTGTCGCAATCGTCGAGATGAGCTGATGGTCATGTGAGCTGAAGAGGAGCACACCTTTGAATGACTCGAGACCGTTGTTGAGTGCTGTGATCGATTCGAGGTCCAAGTGGTTCGTCGGATCGTCGAGGACGAGCACGTTCGAGTTCGAGAGCATCATCTTCGAGAGCATGCAACGTACTTTTTCTCCCCCTGAGAGGACAGACGCCTTCTTCATGACTTCTTCACCTGAGAAGAGCATGCGGCCAAGGAATCCACGAAGGAACGTGTCTGACTCATCGGCAGGTGAGAACTGGCGCAACCAGTCGAGGATGCTCTTTTCTGAGCCTTCGAAGTACTCCGAATTGTCTTTCGGGAAGTATGACTGAGTTGTCGTGACGCCCCATTTGACTGATCCTGTGTCTGGCTCCATCTCACCCATGAGAATTTTGAAGAGTGTCGTGATGGCAACGTCCGAACGACCGACGAATGCGACTTTGTCCGTCTTGTTGAGTGAGAACGTGACGTTGTCGAGTACTTTTACACCATCGATTGTCTTCGATACGTTATCGACATAGAGAACATCGTTTCCGATCTCGCGCTCCATCGTGAATCCGACGAATGGATAACGACGTGACGACGGACGGATGTCATCAAGTGTGATTTTATCGAGCAACTTCTTACGCGACGTCGCTTGACGTGCTTTCGATGCGTTCGAGCTGAAACGTGCGATAAAGTTTTGAAGCTCTTTGATTTTCTCTTCTTTCTTCTTGTTCTGGTCTGCCGCCATACGTGTAGCGAGTTGGCTAGACTCATACCAGAAGTCGTAGTTCCCGACATACAATTGGATTTTTCCAAAGTCGAGGTCGGCCATGTGCGTACAGACTTTGTTCAAGAAGTGACGGTCGTGGGAAACGACGATGACTGTGTTTTCAAAGTTGATCAAGAATTCTTCTAACCATTGAATCGCTTTTAGGTCAAGTCCGTTAGTCGGCTCGTCTAAGAGGAGGATATCTGGCTTACCGAAGAGCGCTTGGGCAAGAAGGACTTTGACTTTCTCCCCACCTGTGAGTTCGCTCATTTGTTTCTGGTGGAGCGCTTCAGAGATACCGAGACCTTGGAGGACCATCGAGGCTTCCGACTCTGCTTCCCAACCGTTCAACTCAGCGAATTCCCCTTCGAGTTCAGCTGCGCGCATCCCGTCTTCATCTGAGAAGTCTTCTTTCATGTAGATGGCGTCTTTTTCTTTCATTACTTTGTAGAGACGCTCGTGACCCATGATGACGGTCTCGAGAACTGCACTGTCCTCATACGCGTAGTGGTCCTGTTTGAGGACGGCGAGACGTTCGCCTGGTGTGATGCTGACATCACCCGTCGTCGTATCTTGTTCACCTGATAAAATCTTTAAGAATGTCGATTTTCCGGCACCGTTCGCACCGATCAATCCGTAACAGTTGCCTGGCGTGAACTTGATGTTCACCTCTTCAAACAACTTGCGACCGCCAAATTGTAGGCTGACGTTATTTACTGTAATCATGTATGGTATCCCTCGTTTTTCTGATTAGTTTACGACGTGTATTGTATCACGTTTTTGAAAAACGCGCAGTCGCGTAAAAAGTGGAAGTGAAAAATGACTCTATTCGGTAATTCCCAACATATCATATGTTTAGTAAAAACATAACGTCTCACTTAATACATTTGGTTACTTGAAGTGAGACGTTGTGTCAAAGCAACGAAGTAAACGAATTCCTTCAGGGGAAATAGTGCAGTTCAGTTGCCATATTTCTAATCCGGAAGGTATCGCATCGTTAATCAATTGACGAATTAGATGGTCTTGTTTTCGGTTGGAATTACCGGTATAAATTGGTGCGTCATATAAAAAAACATATAAGAGGACTGCTCTTCCGGTTTGGGGTAGAGTGGAAATCAGAGCGTGGAGATGACGAATCAACCGTTCTGTCTCGATGGGTCGTTTCAATCGTCTACGTTTAAAGTGTGGGAGAGGAATAGTGAGTAGTTCGCTGAGCGGAGCCTTCACTTCCATGAAGATTCCATCAATCTGAAAATCGATTCGTGCACCGCCAATTACTATTTCACGTTTGATTCCCCTCGGGGTTGAGAAAGCATCAAGCTGGTTCTCAAGTAAGAAAGCTTCAACATAGTCGTTGACACGACCTTGATTGATTCCAATCCATTGTTCACCATCGACTGAAATGGCTTCGACTGTAAAGTGAGTTTTACGATTCGAGTCATAGGTTTCTGAGACGAGGCAGGGGATGTTTTCAAATATAATATCTCCAATCCTTCCTGTTACAGGACAATGGCAAGGCGCGAGTAAATCATCAACGAGTACGTCCATGACAAAGCGATTACGTCTGTTTACAATTATCGCTTTTTTCAAAGGTTCTTCAAATAAAATCATTGCCACTTTTTACGTGAAATGACGGTATTCAACTCAAATGCTACATTTCCTGCGAGTGCGCGTGAAATCATACATTGATCTTTCGCTTTTTTCGCGATGCGCTCGACAAGCGTGATGTCTCGGTCGGTCATCTCTGTAGGTACATGAATCGTTGTCGCATAGCGAATCGTCTCGTAAGTGAAGATGCCGTTCGTCACATCGACGATGCCCTCTGCATTAATCGTGATACCACGATGAGTCAGGTCACTCCGTCCAAGTACGGCTGCGAGGGTGATGATATAACACGTTGCCGCTGCCCCGAGGAGCATCTCATCCGGATTCGTTCCGACTCCCGGACCGTCCATTTCGGGTGGGATTGAAATCTGTGTCTTTAATCGCTCGGCCTCGAGGGTGCCGACGTCATTTCGTCCGCCATCCCAACCGAGGTTCATGCTAAATGTATGTTTCATCAAAAATCGCCTCCAATGTCTCTAGTGTAAAAGAGAACGATTGGAGGCGCATGTGTTATGCTTGTGCGCGCTTCGCGAATGTGCGAAGTGTTTCGATGATGACCGTTGTCGCTTTTTCCATATTGTTCACAGAGATATATTCGAACTTCCCGTGATAGTTCTCTCCACCTGTGAAGATGTTCGGTGTTGGAAGACCCATGTAAGAAAGTTGCGATCCGTCTGTGCCACCACGAATCGGTTCGATTTTCGGTTCGATGCCAAGGCCGCGCATGACATCAGCGACGGTATCGACGATGTGTTTGACTGGTTCGATTTTCTCGGCCATGTTGTAATACTGGTCTTCCATTTGGAGTTCAATCCGTGCTTCCCCGTATTTTTGTTTCCATTCGAGGACAAGCTTCTCCATCAACGCTTTACGCGCTTCAAACTTCTGTTTGTCGTGATCGCGGATGATGTATTGAAGCGTCGTCTTCTCGACGTCCCCAGTGAAGCCGTTCAAATGGAAGAATCCTTCATAATTGCTCGTCCGTTCTGGTGCCTCATCAGCAGGTAACCGATTTTGGAACGCCATCGCGAGCTTCATCGAGTTCACCATCTTATTTTTCGCGCTACCTGGGTGTACGTTCGTTCCGTGGAAGGTGATGGTCGCACCGGCTGCGTTGAAGCTCTCATACTGCAACTCTCCGAGTGGTCCGCCGTCCATCGTATAAGCGAAGTCTGCATTGAATCGGGCGACATCGAATTTATGTGGTCCACGGCCGATTTCTTCATCTGGTGTGAAGGCGATGCGAACCGTCCCGTGTGGAATCTCAGGATGGGCCAATAAGTATTCAACGGCTGTAACGATTTCAGCAATCCCTGCCTTATCATCCGCACCAAGGAGTGTCGTACCATCCGTTGTCATGAGCGTATGCCCGACATACCCATCAAGTTCTGGGAAGTCTTTTGGTGATAAGACGACATTCAATGACTCGTTCAAGACGATGTCGCCACCTTCATAATGCTCGACGAGTTGAGGGGACACGTTCGTTCCTGTGAAGTCGGTCGCTGTATCCACATGAGCGAGGAATCCGATTGTCGGGACGTCATAATCGACGTTACTTGGAAGTGTGGCGAATAGATAGCCGTATTCATCCGTCTCGACGTCTGTCAGTCCGAGTTCTTTTAATTCTTTCTCCAAATGACGAATCAAATCCCATTGTTTGGCCGTCGATGGTGTTGTCGTACTCGTGAAGTCAGACTGTGTATCGATCTTCGCGTAAGTCATTAAGCGTTCAATTAATTTGTCTTGCATCTAAAAACCTCCCTAAGTCTTTACTCAACATATTCAGTTTAGCATGAGGGCAGTCGTATAAAGTATCAAAATAGTTTGAAAAAAGGCGACCAAATGAATGGTCGCCTTCTGATTTACTGAATGATTACCCCGCCATCGATGACGAATTCGGCGCCGGTGAAGTAACTCGATTCGTTTGAACCGAGAAACAAAACGAGGTGGGATACGTCTTGAGGTTTTCCGATTCGTTTCAGAGGAACCGTTTCAGCCATTTGCTGTACTACCTCTTCAACGCCAGGTTGCATGATCATTGGTGTCTCGATCAATCCTGGGTGAATGGAGTTGACGCGGATGCCGTCAGCCGCCACTTCAAGAGCAACGGCTTTTGTCATACCACGAACCGCAAATTTGGAAGCGACGTAGGCGGCTCCGCCCATCCCTAAAATTCCCGATATTGAAGAGATGTTGATAATGGAACCATGACCGGCTTTTCGCATCGAAGGAATGACCGTTTTCATTCCAAGAAAGACGCCAACTTGGTTAATGTCGATTACTTTCCGATATTCCGCTTCAGAGAGTTCATCGATTGTTGGGGTTACAGCAATTCCCGCATTGTTCACCAGAATAGTGATTGGTCCGAATGTTTCTTCAGTTGCTTTGACAATCGCTTCCCAGTCTTCTAGTTTGGTCACGTCATGCTTCATAAAAATCGCTTTTCCATGCAACTCTTTTTCCAATGCCTCGCCCTCGCTGCTCAAAATGTCGGTGAATACGACCAGTGCGCCTTCATCGACCAATGCCTTGACATGGGATGCCCCCATTCCTCGCGCGCCACCTGTTACCAAGGCGACTTGATCTTGTACACGTCCCATTGTTTTTCCTCCTCGGATCACACAAAAGAAGGCAAGCGTCTCTTTTCATTATAATATGTTTTATTACCTATTGTGAATGAACAAGGAGAGGAGAAACTTAAAATAAGATGGGAAAAAGAAGTGGCAAGATAAACGATGTGAAGATGGCCGTCAATCCCATCGCAGCACCACCAGTTGCACCAGACAACGGATGTTCCGTTGCCGCTTGAGCGGTCCCGATTCCATGACTGATCGTCCCGAGTGTGAGTCCACGCGTGAACGGGTCGTCCATACGGATCCATGTCAAGAGTACCGGTCCAAGCATCGCCCCTAAAATACCGCAGGCAACAGCAATCGAGGCGGCAAGTGTCGCATCTCCTTCTAGCTGTCGAGCCAACTCAAGGGCAATCGGAGACGTCGCTGATTTGACCGATAGCGCAATCAATACGTTTTCGGTAAACGAAAACAGTTTGCCGAAAAGTACAGCCACAAAAATCGTAGAGAGTGACCCGAGTACGATGGCACTCAGGGCCCGTTTTGCCCGGGCGAGTAGTACGGGTAAGTTGCGATAGAGCGGTAACCCGAGGGCGACCGTCGCCGGACCGAGTAAGATGGTGATGAGATCGGTAGCCGGTTCATACGCATCATAGGACTGTCCTGTCACGAGTAACAGAAGAATCAAAATCGCTGTACTTAAGAAGACGACATTGGTGAACGGAGATGCCCACTTCATGGAAAGTCGACGACTGAGCGAATACACGAGAATCGTCAATCCGATCCAAACGTATGTCATGATGCCTCACCTTCTTTCCCGGAAACGAGCGCCGTCACAATCATCCCGACCGCCATGCTGGCGAGTAACGTGATGAGGAGCGGGATGCCGGCAGCTTTTAACAACGTTCCGTATGCCATAAGGCCGACGGCAATCGGGATGAAGAAGAAGGCGAGGTGCTTCGTTAAATATCCGGCACTGTCCTCAATCCATTCCACGCGAATGACTTTTGTCAACAAGAGGACGAGCAAGAGCACCATGCCGATGACGCTGCCTGGTACTTTCCACGAGAACGTCTCAACAATCCAGTTTCCGAGCGTGCTCAACCCAAACAAGAGTGAGAGCCCGATAATCCATTTTAATAATTTCATATACATGACTTCCTTTCACGTCATTCAAAACGTATGAATCTTCTCAAATTCAACGAGAGAGGTCAAGAATAGGGTATGACAAAAAATATAAGGGGTACATACGTTCGGGATGCTATACTACATCTATCATAAACAAGCGGGGTGTCGAGATGGAACTAAAAACGATTGAGCAATTTATTCAAGAACACGGACTACAAAACAGGGAAGACATTTTACATGCGTTCACAAAGCGGGTCAATTTGACAATTTTGCCACGGACAACAAGGGAAGAAGTGGCGGTTGGCCATTCTAAGTTTGGCGGATATCCTGACTTACCACACGCAGACTTGCATCCTGGAGAGAATATGACGTTTTTAGCTCAGTTTCGTTTAAGTGATTTGGCTGAGTTTGAATCCGTAGATGCACTCCCGAAAGAAGGTTTGTTGTCTTTCTTCTATGATTTAGAAGAACAACCTTGGGGAGATGTGGATGAACGTCATCTTTGGCGTGTTCTGTTTACTGAAGAATCGAAACTTGAGCGAGTGCGAGTTGGAGAAGCATTAAATGAACGTGCCGTTTCTTTCAAAGAGAGTTATGCGGAGAATGGGTATGATTTGTACGATTTGCTCGGTGACGATCTGTACGAGACGTTAGTCGAACAATTTGATCAAGAAGAACTCCACGCAATCGGTGGACATCCGAGTGAAGTGCAAGGTGACGTTTTTGAAGAGATACAAGAAACATATGGGGAACGATTCGATCATCCTTTCCTATTGTTTCAAATGGACACGTCTGAAGAGTTAGACGTCATGTTCGGGGATGCAGGTATTCTCTATTTTCTCATTCCGGAAGATGCTCTCCGTGCCAAACGGTTTGGAGAAACCGAAATCATTATGCAGTGTTATTGAACGCAAAAAAGGGAGCCGACTCGAATGAGTCGACTCTCTTTTGATTATGCTTGTTTTTTCTTACGGAATCGTGCGAAGAACTCATAGACGATCGGTACGATGAGCAACGTGAGAAGTGTCGAACTTGTGAGTCCGCCAATCACGGTGACCCCGAGACCTTTCGAGATGAGTGCGCCACCCTCGAGACCGAGTGCGAGTGGTGCGAGTGCACCGATTGTCGCGAGTGCGGTCATCAAGATTGGGCGAAGGCGTGTGCCCGCTGCCTCAAGTAACGCTTCACGTGTTGATAAACCAGCTTCTTCTTTATGAATGACGCGGTCAATCAAAACGATGGCGTTCGTGACGACAATCCCGATCAACATGAGTGCCCCGATCAAGGCAGAAACCGAAATCGTTTCACCCGTGATGAGAAGGGCGACGAGTCCCCCGATAATCGCATACGGAAGTGAGAACAACACGACGAATGGCGTGAGTGCCCCTCCGAATGTGATGACGAGAACCAAGTAGACGATGGCGATCGCGGCGAGCATCGCGAGACCGAGCTGTGTGAACGATTCTTGAATCTGTTCCGTTACACCGCCGACATCATACGAGACGCCAGAAGGGAGCTCGATGTCCGATACGCGTTCTTCAATCGCAGCAGACGCTTCTGTCGCTTTATCTGTGCTGAGTTCAACACTTACTTGCGCAAGCAGTTTTCCGTCGCGCTCGACGAGTGTGTCCGGTGTTGTGCCTTCTTCGATTTCAATGAAGTCTGAAATCGGGCGTGGTCCGAACGGTGTCGTGATTTCTTGTGCTTGCAGGTCATCGACACTGTCATACGTCACTTGCTCGTTCGGGATGACGACGTCTAACTGTTTGTCATCCACTGTGACACTCGCAAGTGGACTTTCTGGTGCCTGGAACTGACTGATGACTTGCGCGATTTGACCTGCCGACACACCGGCTTCTGCAGCGGCCTGTTGGTCGACGTTGAACGTGTATTGTACATAGGACTCACGTAAGTCAGATGTCGCTTGACGGACATAATCCGTTTCCTCTTCAATCGTTTCGATGAAAGTCGGCACGATGGCTTCTAGATCTTCAAGTGAGTTGGCATAGACGTTGTATGTGACACCGCTCGTTGCGCCGCCACCTGAGAAGTCTTGTTCTTTCCATTCCCCGTTCGAAGCGAGTTCGTTCAACTTCTCGATATCAGCTAACTTCACATCCGCGAAGTCTTCCGTATCTGGATCATATTGAACGATGAAGATTCCTTGTTTGTTGTTTCCGGGGTTCAGCGGGTTTTCTCCACCGACTGTGAACTGAACGTCCGTTGCGTTCGGTTGTTCTTCCATGAAGTATTCTTCTGCCACTTCTGCTGCGGCAATCGAATCTTCAAGTGTTTGACCAGGTTCTGGGTCGAACGTGACGAACAACGTCTTCTCCGAATCCTGATTCAAGAAGTTGACCCCAATCGCTGGGACAAGGGCGAAGCTACCAATCAATAGGGCAGTCGCGAGACCGAACACAACGAGTTTATGGTTCAGTGACCAGTTCAAGACGCCACGATACCATTCCGCGAGCTTGCCTGGACCTTCTTCTGGCTTCAACTTGTCGCGGTTTTTAAAGAACGAGTCGGCCATCATTGGTACGACCGTGATTGCCACGAGTAACGAAGCGAGTAATGCGAAGACGACCGTCAATGCGAACGGCAAGAACAATTCACCGACAAATCCTGTGACAAATCCGAGCGGTAAGAATACCGCGATCGTGACAATTGTCGACGAGGCGATCGGGATGAATACCTCTTTTGTTGCCGCGATAATCAATTCTTTACCGCGAAGTGGTTCGTTCGACCGTGTGAGTCGACGGTAAATGTTCTCGATGACGACGATGGAGTCATCGACGACACGCCCAATCGCAACGGTCATCGCACCGAGTGTCATGATGTTCAACGTGATGTCCAATTGCTTCAAGACGATGAGTGCCATGAGAAGCGACAACGGGATCGAGATGACGGCGATGATCGTCGATCGGAAGTTACGTAAGAACACTAAGATGATGAGGATAGCGAACAACCCACCAAGTAATGCTTTAGACAACATGGTTTCGACCGACTCTTCAATCGGTTGTCCTTGGTCGAGTGTGATCGATACATTCGCCGTATCGTTTTCAGCTTCGAAGTCATTCAATACTTCTTTGACGGCGTTGACGACATCGACCGTGTTCGCATCTTGTGTCTTCGTCACTTGTACGCCGATTGAACGTTCACCGTTCGAGCGAGAAATCGATTCTTCGATTCCTTTGTCCTCGATTGTCGCAAGTTCACTCAACGCGACAGTCGGAACCGTCGTCGGAACGTTCGGTGGTAATGCCGATGGTGTTTCCGTCGGGACCTCTGTTGGCACGTCTGGCGTTTGACTAGGTGGCAATTCAGTCGGGGCAGACGGTGTCGTCGGCGTTGATTGTGCTGGTGAGTAAGGGATTTGGATGTCGCGGAACGCTTCGAGCGTCTCCGACTTGCCGTCGATGACGACCGCTTGCTCCGTATCACCTAATTCATATAACCCGAGCGCAATTCGAGCGTCATTCGCTTGAATCAATTGTTTGACCGTATCTTCTGTCAAATTGTATTCTGCGAGCGCTTCTTGGTCGAATTGAAGTTCGACGCGGCGAATCTCTTGTCCGGCAATTTGGACGGTTTGCGCACCTTCCACTCCTTCAAGAGCAGGCTGCACTTCTTCCTCGACGAGTTTTGTCAATTCGGCCAAATCAAGACTCTCATCCGAGATGGCAGCCCCGATTACCGGGAAAGCGTCGAAACTGAGACGCGACACTTGTGGTTCTTGTGCCGACTCCGGCAATTCGACGTTGCTTAACGCATCTTTGACTTGTTGTTCCGCTTCATCCATATCGGTACTGAAATCATAATCGATTTGGATGTTCGAAGCGTTTTGGAATGACGAAGAACGAACTTGTTCCACACCATTTAAATTCTGAAGACGATCTTCTAACACGGTGCTGACTTCTTCGAGCACTTGCTCAGGGGATGCACCTGGATAAATGGTTGTGACCGAGACGGTCGGAGTCGTAATGTCCGGTAACGTCTCGAGCTTCATCGTCAGACCGGCGAAAAGACCGGCGGCCGTCAAGATGATCGTCATCAACCAAACCGCAAACTTGTTGTTGACGGAGAAGGACGTGATTTTCTGCATGGGTTTTTAATCTCCTCTATTATTATGTTGTTTTATGACTCACGATTATTATGTTGTTTTATGACTCACGATCGATGTCGTGGGCTCGTTCAATCAAGCGTGCGATAATCGCTTGTTTGAGTTCGGCAGGGGGAACGCCGACACCGAAGTGTTCGGACATCATCATGCCTTCGAGTGCATAACGAATGATCATCGTTTCCACCGGGTCGGCCGTTTGTTGGAACTGTGCGAAGAACGTATCCAAATCATGTTTCCAACGATTGGCGTACTCTTGGTCGACTTCGAACAACGTGAGAAATGCAATCATTTTCTCGACGTCGATTTGGATGGCAGCACGCTCAGGATGCAACTTCGTTTCATCAAATAGACGAACGAATGCCTCGACAGGTCCATGGCCTTCATCTTGCAATGAAGCATATAGCTCGTTTTGTTCTTGTTGTAATCGTTCGACCATCGCCGTCATCAACGCTTCTTTTGAAGGATAATGATAAAGAAGTCCCCCTTTAGATACACCCGCAGTCTTGGCGACTTCATCTAAGGTAAGTTGATGCACGCCGTGGTTCATGATGATGTCGGTTGCCGCATCCAACAGCTTTTGCTTTGTAACGTTCGATCGGTTTGACATATCTTCACCTCTTTCTGTACCGACCAGACGGTTTGTTTGATTTTACTATATCGTTCGTATTCTTTTAAAGTCAAGAAATGATGTCCTCAAAACTATCACGAATTGCACATGTAATATGATAGCGATTGCAGAAAAGTCTTGACGTGAGAATGATTATCAGTGATGATAGGTACTGAGAGTAATTATCATTACCAGAGAGAAATAACCGAACGTGGGGGAATGACAGATGAACAAAAAATATGCAGCTTTAGGAATTTCAGCAGCGTTAACGACATCGCTCCTTGCCGCTTGTGCAAGCACAGATGAGACAACTTCAAATGAAGGCTCAGACGATTCAAACGTCGTCAATGTTTACTCGAGTCGCCACTACGATGTCGATCAACAATTATATAAACAGTTTGAAGAAGAAACAGGCATCAAGGTCAACGTGGTGGAAGGGAAGAGTGACGAACTTCTCGAGCGTTTGAACACAGAAGGGGAGAGCACAGAGGCTGACCTCTTCATCACTGCAGATGCTGGAAACTTGTATCAGGCGAAAGAAGCGGGACATCTTCAAGCGGTCGATAGCGATGAGCTTGAGTCAAACATTCCTGCAAAATATCGTGACACAGACAACGAGTGGTTCGGTTTGACGAAACGTGCGCGTGTCATCGTGTATTCAAAAGATCGCGTGAAACCAGAAGATTTGTCGACGTACGAAGCGTTGACGGAAGAACAGTGGAACGGCAAAGTGCTCGTGCGTCCATCGGAAAACATGTACAATATCTCACTCCTCGCATCGTTCATCGAAGTGAACGGTGTCGATGAAGCGAAAGAGTGGGCGAAGGGCTTAGTGAACAACATGGCACGCGACCCACAAGGGAACGACCGTGACCAAGCGAAAGCAGTCGTCGCTGGCGAAGGGGACGTGGCCATCATGAACACGTACTACATGGGGCTCATGTTGAATTCTGAAGACGAGGAAGAGAAGAAAGTCGCTGAACAACTCGGTGTCTTCTTCCCGAACCAAGATACAACAGGCACACACGTGAACATTTCGGGTATCGCGATGACGAAAGCATCGAAAAATACAGAAAACGCTCAAAAATTGATGGAGTTCATGTCAGAACCGTCAGCTCAAGAGAAGTTTGCGAGTGTGAACTATGAATATCCAGTCAACGAGTCGGTTGAACCGAATGAGCTTCTCCAGTCATGGGGTGAGTTCAAAGAGCAGGATATCAATCTCTCTGTACTCGGTGAAAACCAACAAGAGGCAATCCGTATCTTTAACGAAGTAGGTTGGAAGTAAGATGACTTCGGCTTGAACGAGAGTTCAGGCCGGAGATTTTTGCGTTCTTCACACCCTAAGCGCTACACGGGATGCACAGAAACTGATATGATGGGACAGGAATTGATAGTTTACAGAACGGGAGCGGTACGACATGAACTGGCACGCAGTAAAACGACAACTGAATGGATGGGCGATCCTCAGCTTTCTCGCGATTTTATTGATCGTCTTGCCGGGAATTGTCGTGCTCGTCGAATTGTTCGCCCCGGTCAATGACAATTGGCAACACATTCAAGAGTACCTGTTGCCCCGTTACGTGCGAAACACGCTGTTCATCATGGTGGCTACAGGAGTCTTGACGACCGTGATCGGAACGAGCCTCGCTTGGTTCGTGACCGTCTATGATTTCCCGTTCCGTCGTTTCTTTAAATGGGCACTCATCCTGCCGCTCGCGATTCCGCCTTATATCGGGGCGTATACGTATCACGGCATCTTGAACTATACGGGTGTGATCCAGACGACGTTACGAAACGAATTTGGTATCACCGTCGATCAGTCGTACTTCAACATCATGTCGATTCAAGGAACCGTGTTTATTTTCACGTTGTTCCTCTATCCATATATTTATACGATCACACGAGCGTTCTTGCATAACCAATCATCCTCGATGATTGAGAACGCGCGGATTCTCGGTCGTGGCTCGTGGGACATTTTCTTCACCGTCGTCATACCGATTTCTCGAGTCGCCATCATCGGCGGTGTCAGTCTCGTCTTGATGGAAGTGCTCAACGACTATGGTGTCGTGAAATACTTCGGGATTCAGACGTTTAGTACCGCCATCTTCAGCACGTGGTTCGGGATGAAGGATACGTCGTCGGCGCTGAAGCTTGCGGGCACGCTCATGGTTCTCGTCATCGCCATCTTGACGATGGAACGACTCGTCCGGGGAAGGAAGCAATTCAGTTACGCTTCGACGAAAGTAAAACCGCTCAAACCGAGACCGCTGCAAGGTTGGCATCGCTATGCGGTATTCGCATATGTTTCGCTCGTCTTTGCGATTGCATTCGTCATTCCGTTCACGCAGTTGACGGCTTGGACGTTCCTGACGTTCGATACGGTCTTCACGGAAGAATTTTGGCAACTCGTTTGGAATACGGTGCGTGTCGCCTTTATCGCGACGGTCATTATTCTGTTGTTCGCACTTATCATCGCAAACTACACACGACTCTTCCCGTCGAACATGACGCGTGTCATTTCGAAAGTGACGACGCTCGGGTATTCGATTCCGGGAGCGGCCATCGCCATTGCGGTCATCACGCTCTTCTTGTGGCTCGATGATAAAGTGCTCAATTTGGCACGGGCGCTCGACTTGAGTCAGACGTTCGTGTTCCGCACGACGCTCATCATGCTCATCTTTGCCTACGTCATCCGCTTCCTCGCCATCGGCTACAACTCGATCGAGAGCGGGTTTGAGAAGGTCGGGAAATCGTTCACCGAAGCATCCCGTATGCTGGGGTGGAACACGGTCCAGACGTTCTTCCGTGTCGATATCCCGATGATCAAAGGCGCCATCATGAGCGCGTTTATCCTCGTCTTTATTGATATTATGAAAGAGTTGCCATTGACGCTCTTTTTACAACCATTTAACTTTTCGACGCTTGCGACACAGGCGTTCAAATACGTGAGTGATGAGAAGATTCACGAAGCGGCACTCGCTTCCATCGTCATCGTCCTCATGAGTGGACTGTTGATTTTCGTTTCCCACAAGGTGCTTGATAAGGAGGCCGACTAATGTTCGTTCAAATCAACGATTTACATTTTAGCTATAAAGGTGCGCATGAAGAGACCATCAAAGGGTTCTCGATTTCAATCACGAAAGGTGAAATCGTGTCGCTTCTTGGGGACAGCGGATCGGGGAAGAGTACGATTCTCCGTTTGATCGCAGGGCTCGAGATGCCGAACCAGGGCGTTGTCGTCGTGAATGACTGTGTCTGTTGCGACGATTGCCAGTTCATGCCGCCAGAAGACCGTGGCGTGGGGATGGTCTTTCAAGACTATGCACTCTTCCCGCACATGACCGTTGAAAAGAACATTCGATTCGGTCTTCATAAACTGAACCGCAAGGAGCGGAATGCGCGCGTCGAAGAGATGCTCGCGCTCGTTAACTTGACAGAGTTCCGTCACCGCTATCCGTACGAACTCAGCGGGGGACAACAACAGCGTGTCGCGCTCGCGCGCGCGCTCGCACCGAAACCGGCGCTCTTGATTCTAGACGAACCGTTCAGTAACCTGGATACGTCACTTCAACACCGGATTCGCGACGATTTGCGTCGTCTCTTGAAGCAGACGGGCACGACGACGATCTTTGTGACGCATGACGAAGAAGATGCCGAGGCGCTTGCCGACCGCATCGTCTATCTCGGAGAAGGCAAAATTAAAAAGCAGGTCATGACGGAGAACAACAAGACGTTCAACCCGCAAATTCCTTGCTTCGTATAAACAACAAAAGACCCCTTACTCATTTCTAAAGCGAGTAAGGGGTCTTTTGTTGTCATTTTGTCATCTCGGACGGTTTCGACTCATTTCCAAGTTGGTCAATCGCAGTCACGTAGTAGGATGCATTGTTCTCATTTGTGACCTCGATACTTTTTCGTGCATGGGAAGGGATACTTTCGATATGAGTCGCTTTTCCGTCGATGACTTCGTAGACTCGATATCCAATCATGCTCTCTTGACGAACGGCGTGCCATGTCAATAAGTTACCTTTCAGTTCGACTGCCGTCGGTATCTCGAGATCGACAGTTTCGTTCAGTTCGGTATCCACCAGCTCTGTATAGACGACGAATCGTTCATCATAGCCCCCGTCCCCGAACGTACCCGAACAGGTAATCAAATTTAAGTTCCGATTTGATGTGGCACCGAAAATCTCTTCAATTGGCGCGGTTTTCGTATCATATCGTTCTGTTTTCGTGACGCGGAACCGAAGTGTGTTACCCGCCTCATCTTGAATCAGAACGTCATCGCCTTTTGTCAGTTGATCGAGTTGATAAAAGATAGCCGGGCCGGTCTTGCTGTCGACGTGACCGGCAATCACAGCATTTCCTTTGCTACCCGGTGTGACACCGGGTTCGAACCACCCGACCTGGTTCTCATCTTCTGGTACACCCATCTGTCCATTGTCTAGGACCCCGACTTGTTCGATGGCGGTGTCGACATCGATTTTAGGGATCTGGATTTGAACAGGGGTGACGGCCTTGGCGTTTTCTTCTTCCTCGGCTAAGCGTAGCTTTTTCACCTCTTCCTGTAGAAGTGAGAATTCAGCCGTTAAATCCGGGCTCTCCTCTATTTGTTTTTCTTCTACAGGTGGTGACGACGATTCTTGGGCGCTCGTCCACGTCCAGAAGCTAAAACAAAAGAGAGAGAGCGCCAGAAACAAAAGGCGCTTGTTCATGGGACTCCCTCCTTATTGATTATTGTTCAGACACTTTACGTTTGCGAAGCGTTACGAAGGCGAGTAAGATTCCGCCAAGTACAGCTAATCCAGCGTAGAGAGTGTTCATTGATTGTTCTTGTGCACCACCGAGACCTGTTTCAGGCATCTCTTCAGGCATCATTGTTTCTTCGAACTTGTCAGGCATTTGTGTCACGATCGCGTTACCGAGTGTTTCACCAACACCGAACATGAACGCATATCCTTCACGGAATGACATCCAAGCCGCTTCTGCATCGCCAGCGACATATTGATCGAATGTGTCGAGTACGAGCGTTTCGTGTTGTTTGATTGCTTCTTCACCGGCAGCTTGTGGTAAGTTACCTTCTGTTGCTGCATCGAGGAATGTGCTGAAGTCGACAGCGAATGTGTCGAGGCGCATACGCGCATCTTCAATCATCGCTTCGTCACCTTCAAGTGTAGCGGCAACGATGTCACCTTGTGCTGTGATGTGATCTGAATTCCATACTTTCTCGAACTGTGCTGCACCTTCGTCACCATATACGGATGCGATGGCTGCTTTGAAGTCGAGTGTGTTCTGGTCTTCTGCCCATGTCACGTAGTCATAGTCCTCTGCTTGGTCGTACCCTTTTTGCATACCGATTGCAGCGAGGGCGAAGTGCTCACCTGCAAGACTGTTCAATGTTGAGCGGAGTTCAACAGCTGGTGTGTCTGCTCCAGTCGTAAATTTGTCAGGCATTTGTGTGACGATTGCACCCGAGAGAGCTTTACTGATGTTGAACATGTGCTTGTAGCCTTCACGGAACGTCATGTAAGCTTCTTCGTAATCTCCTTCGACATAGTTATCGAATACAGAGAGGACTTGGTCTTCATGAAGTTCGAGTGCATCAGCTGCTGCGTCCTTCGGTAAGTTCCCTTCTGTCGCTGCGTCGAGGAATGTTGAGAATTCTTCGACGAACTCATCGACTTCCGCTTCCGCTTCCATGCGTAGTTCCTGGTTGTCTGATTTTGCTGCTTCTACGAAATCAGCTGAGTAGTCGTTATGACCACGGAAGATTTCTTCGAATTGTGCAGCGCCTTCTTCACCGTAGATGGAAGCGATGGCTGGTGTCATATCGAGCGCGTTTTGATCGAGAGCTTGATCCGCGACCTCAGCATCTGCCGCCTCGTCATATCCTTTCATCATCGATGTGACGGCTAACACGTAATGCTCAGATAAGAGTTGATCGAGTGTGGCGCGAAGGTCACCTGCTGGTGTACTTGCTGTCGGCGCCTCTGCTGCCTGTGCGTTGACTGGTACGAGTAGTCCTAAGGCTAGTGCCGGTGCTACGATTTTGTTTAACGTCTTCTTCTTCATGGGTAATCGCTCCTTTTCATAAGTGAGTGTTGTCGTTATTTACACCCATCTAACGGAGCAGTTCAAAAAATGGATCACTCTTTTTTTATTTTTTTTCGTTTTTTTGTTGAAGAGTACGATAAACCCCTGGTGCGACGCCATATTTTCGTTTAAAAATTCTGTGGAAATATGGGTAACTTCGAAATCCAGACAGTTCTGCAATCGTTTCTAACGAATGTTTTGTATAGCGCATTTGCTCTTCGGCAAGCTGTAAGCGAATCGATTGTGCATATTCGATGATCGTCATCCCGGTCCCTTCTTTAAAGAGATGAACCGTCCGTGAAACGCTGAGTCCAACCGCTGCGGCGACGTCTGACACTTTGAAATCACTCGTTACGTGCGCTTCGATAAAGCGCATCATGCGAGAGACGACTGGAGGTCGCGCATGGGAATGCACATCTTGAATCGAACGATCGAGCATGAGCAGAAGTGCTTGAACGAGTGTTTCGATTAAAACGGCACTTTGTTCAGACGGTGGACGGCGCACTTCTTCCGTAATGTGTTGCCATAATGATAGGAGACGGGGATCGATGGTAATGGAATACAGTCGATTCCGTGGAGTCGCATGCCACCATGTGTCGATTGAATGTCCGGTGCAAAAGATATGATAGTCTCCGCTCGCGGGTGTATCGACATGCATTTCATAGAAGTCACCCGGACGGACAATCAATACGTCACCAGGTCGTGTGATCATCGTTTCTCCATTGACCACAATCCGAGCCGTTCCTTCTGTTTGTAAGCGAATCAGATATGTATCGAGTAAGTTGGCGAATGGAAAAGTGTAGGTCGTTGTATGATACGAATAGCCACAAAAGCCGATTTCCATAATAGTCTCCTTATTTTATAGCAAAATTGTACATATCTTAATCATATCATGGATGGTCATGAATCCTTGAAGACAGTACGATGAAAGCGTTGAAACGGAAATGAACTTCAAGGAGGACGTAACATGAAACAATGGTGGAAAGAAGCGGTCGTATATCAAATTTATCCACGTAGCTTCAATGACTCAAACGGTGATGGGATTGGCGACATCCAAGGGATCACGGAGAAGATGTCTTATTTGGCAGAACTCGGGATCGACGTCATCTGGCTCTCGCCGGTATACGATTCACCGAACGACGACAATGGATACGATATTCGTGATTACCGTGCCATCATGGACGAGTTTGGTACGATGGATGACTTTGATGCGATGCTTGAAGAAGCACACCGTCACGGGATTAAAATCATGATGGACCTCGTCGTTAACCATTCTTCGGACGAACACCAATGGTTCATGGAGTCACGTTCTTCAAAAGACAGCCCATATCGTGACTATTACATTTGGAAAAAAGGGAAAGATGGTCAACCTCCGACGAACTGGGGGGCTTTCTTCGGCGGCAGCGCTTGGCAGTATGATGAGGCGAGTGATGAGTACTACCTCCACCTCTTCAGTAAGAAACAACCGGATTTGAACTGGGAAAGCGAGACGCTTCGTCGTGAAGTGTACGACCTCATGACATATTGGCTCGATAAAGGGGTCGACGGGTTCCGGATGGACGTCATCAATATGATTTCAAAAGACCCGAGCTATCCAGACGGTCAAACGCAAGGAACGGGGTATGGAGACGGGACACCATTCTTCTTTAACGGACCACGCATCCATGAATTCATGCAGGAGATGAATCGGGAAGTCTTATCGAAATACGACACAATCACGGTAGGGGAGATGCCAGGGGTCAGTGTGGAGGAAGCCAAACTGTATACGGGTGAAGACCGCAACGAACTGAACATGGTCTTTCATTTTGAACATGTGGACGTCGGGAACGGAAGCTTCGGGAAGTGGAATCCGACCGACTGGAAGTTGACTGAGTTAAAGACAATCTTCTCGCGTTGGCAAGAAGGGCTCGAAGAGGAAGGATGGAACAGCCTGTACTGGAGTAACCATGACCAGCCCCGTGCCATCTCACGCTTTGGAAACGATTCGCCTGAATATCGCGTTCGTTCCGGGAAGATGCTCGCGACACTTCTTCATCTATTGAAAGGGACGCCTTACATTTATCAAGGAGAAGAGTTCGGCATGACGAACGTCGCGTTTGAATCAATCGATCAGTACCGAGATATTGAGACGTTGAACGCCTACCGTGACTACACATCCAAAGGGTTGTTAACGCACGACGAGATTTTCCGTGGCATCCATGAGCGAGGACGTGACAATTCACGTACACCGGTACAGTGGTCAGACGAAGCACATGGTGGATTTACGACAGGGACGCCATGGATCGAGGTCAACCCGAACTTTGTTGACATCAATGCGGAAGCGGCAAGGAAAGATCCGAATTCACTCTTCCATTACTACCGTCAGTTGATTGCGCTCCGTAAAGCGAACCCGCTCGTCGTCTACGGAAAGTATGAGCTGTTGTTACCGGAAGATGAGGCGGTCTATGCATTCACACGTTCATTCGAAGGTGAGACATGGCTCGTACTCTGTAACTTCTCCGACGAGACACAACAACGAGAGCTACCATATGACGTGAAAGAACGTGTCATCGGAAACATGGAACCGATAGAAGCGTTCACCCTTCGTCCTTATGAAGCACAAGTGTATAAACTGTGACGAAAAGCTCGCCAGACGGCGAGCTTTTTTAAGTGCATACGTATCTTCTCTCGATGATTCGGGAATAGTGTAAGTAACGTCTGACATGAAAAGAGGGAACGACATGGGTACTTTAATCGCGTACTCTTCCAGATATGGAACGAGTGAAAAAGTGGCGGCTTTACTCGCCGAACGTCTATCGGGTGACGTTCGTGTCCAAAATATCGTAGAAGAGCCGAACGTCACGTGGGAGATGGTAGATCACGTCATCGTCGGGAGCTCAATTCGAATGGGCACGATCCAAGACGAGATGAAGGAATGGTTGACGCTTCACGAAGCACACTTGCTGGAGCATCCCCTCGCTTTATATTTGTGTGCCGGGACACCGACAGAGTCGGAACGGATGCGCGAGCTAGAAGAAGCCTATCGTGACACGCTGCGCGAACATGCCTATTTCGTCGAGGTCGTCGGGAGCGGATACGACTTTGAACGAATGGGCTTTTTAGACAAAGCAATCGTTCGCATGATGGCCAAACAAAAAGAGAGTTCACTTCAACTCGACGATGCCAAACTGAATCAACTCGTGGAAGCCGCTCAAACGTCTGAGCGCACCCGGTCTGAAAATCCTTGAGCGATTAAATCATGCACATCAATCGGGCTTTTCGTGGAGATGAGTACATCTCCGCTTTTTTTCTGCCCTTCAATCTGATGAAGAGAAAGGTGTTCGAGATGACGACCGATTTTTAGAGCGATAGGTGCAGATTCTTGGCATCGTAAGGCATCGATGGTCACTTCATCGGTGCGGTTATCTCCCCCAAATAGTTCGAGGTCGGCTCGGGCTGTGGTAAACCCGCGCACGGCGATTCGTTTCAGTTGAACGCGTCTCGATTTGTATTGAATCGCAAGTGCCGGATGTTGTTCGTAATCGTAGGTCGGGTCGCCGATTGCAGTCAAACCATGAATCAAGACGTCCTGATAGGCCGATACAACCAGGCTTCGTGGTGAGGATTTTGTATAGAGTGAACTGTGAACCGGCTCGACGGACACTAAGTTTGTGCCTGATAGGAAGCGGGCTGTCTCTGAGTTCGGATCGTCTGCTAAATGATGACCGATGTGACGGAAATTAAATGAACGATTGTCATGCACCGAAAGATGGCCGAAGATATGAACGTCGTGTGCGGCAGATGAGGTCCCATGTGCTTTTACTTCGATGCCTCCAAAGCAGCCTTCCGTTCTATTGTGAACGAGTGTGACGTGCCGCGAACCGTCATCAATCTCAATCCCATTTGAGTTTGAGAACCCTAAGGCGTGTGTTCGACCGTGAGGATGATGACAATAGCAGTTGGTAATATAAATGGCATCACTATGGTGTGTGGTGATTCCGTCATCCCCATAATTTGTCGCCTCGAGATGATCGAGATGGATGTATCGGCTCCCGTTTGCCGCGCGAAGCCCGTCCCCTAAGTAATGATAGTGCGGAGACGTGATGTCGAACGCATGGAGCCCAGCATTTTTGGCTGTCACATGATGCACCCATCCATACGTCACATGGGCAAACGTCAAGGCGCTCGATGTCGTGTCACCGCTCGTCGTCCGTTTCACATCCCCTAGGCGCGCGCCATTCCAATCGAGCGTCAGGTGGCATACCTCGATATGATGATTTCCTGCGAAAGGCGTGGCGTTTCGTAACAATCGTCGATGTCTCGGTGCACGATCGGACAGTTTGAGAATCGTGACGTCTTGTCCTGCACCTTCGAGCACGCAGTTAGAAGGCAGACGAATACCCCGAACGATATAAACGCCTGCTGGGACAAAAACACGACGGTTCGAGCGGATGGCGAGTCGAAAGGCGAGGGTACAATCCGTTTTTCCATCTCCAACAGCACCATAGTCCGTCACATCAACACGTTGTTTCGTCGTCTGCAGTAAATTCAAATATTCGGCATCGAGCCGACGCATCCAGACGGGACGAACGATGCCGTCGACTTGCTCGAGCGGAAAGGACGTGCGGACAGGGGTGATCCGTTCCGTCAATGGGATTCGACACGGTATAGATTGTTGTTGCTCAAAGTAAGAAGCTTCCCGTGTAGCACGGTGCCATTCAAGTGTTTGTTGGATGAGGTCTTCTTCCGACCAATCGGAATAAGAGGCAATCATCGATGCGATTGCGTGTGGGTCCTTAATGTTTTTCATTATAAATCCTCCTAGCATCATCTTCTCTAGCATGTACCCGTTTCACCTTGTTTTTTAGCAATCAGAAGTATTTACTAGACAGAAACATCTAGTCGTGTTATATTCAATATGTGCTTAATTAAGAATAGCTGGAATCATAATTCACAAGTGCTTGGGATTATTTTTCATTAGATAATCCAGAGGCTTGTATTTTTTTTGGTCAAGTTTTTTCTAGTAAGGCACTACTATAACGCATAGCGTTTATTTCAGGAGGGTTCATTCATGAACACAGGTAAAGTAAAATGGTTTAACTCAGAAAAAGGTTACGGCTTCATCGAAATGGAAGGCGGAGACGACGTATTCGTACACTTCTCAGCAATCCAAGGCGACGGCTTCAAAACACTTGAAGAAGGCCAAGAAGTAACTTTCGAAATCACTGACGGAGCTCGTGGACCACAAGCTTCTAACGTTGAAAAAATCTAATCTTCCTTTCTAAGGAATATGATACCTGCTCGCATCGGCGAGCAGGTTTTTTTGTGTTTAATCCCATAGTTTGAGGGAACAGTATACGAGCGACAAATCATGAAGGAGGAATTTGGAATGAGTGCAAAAGACACAGCGTTAAAAATTCTAGAGGGTAGCAATGTCGGGACGATGGCGACCGTGTATAAGGTGAAACCCCACAGTCGATATATGACATTTTTCCATGATGATTTCACACTCTACACAGCAACCTCGAACGATACAGATAAAGTAGAAGAACTAGAAAAGAATCCATATACACATATTTTAATCGGCTACGATGGAGATGGGGTGGGCGACACTTACTTAGAAATCCTCGGTAAAGCGACCGTGTCGGATGATGAATCGATGAAAGAGAAAGTATGGAACGAGAAACTTGAAGGATGGTTCGATGGTCCGGACGATCCAAAGCTTGTCATCCTAAAAATCGAACCGGAATCGATGCGCGTGATGAACAAGAAAGGTCAACCACCACAAGAAGTGACACTATAATCTCTTCTAAGACACCTAAATCGGGTGTCTTTTTTTGTGGATGAATGTGAATAGAATATGGCGTACATATGGACGAATCATGAACAAAGGAAAATACATATGTGAAATAGTGAACATGAATGGTATATTGTGAATGTAATCACATTATACATTTATTTAACTTCTTGAAAGGGAGGAATTATGATGTTCACGAAATTTTGGCAAAATCATAACATCGCTACAGCGATCTTGACGGTGTTACGTGTATGGCTCGGTTATCATTGGTTAACGGCAGGTTGGGGTAAAATCACGGGAGGTTTTGGAACAGAAGGATTCTTAAACAATGCGGTGTCACTCGCTTCTGGAGAACATCCGGCCGTTGCTGGATGGTGGGCTGCATTCCTAGAAAACTTTGCGATTCCAAACGCCGGGTTATTCGATATCCTGATTCCTTACGGTGAATTCTTGGTAGGCTTAGGATTATTGCTCGGTGCCCTCACACGTAGCGCAGCGTTCTTCGGACTTGTCATGAACATGGCGTTCTTACTATCAGGAACAGTCAGTACGAACCCAACGATGTTGATCGTATCTGTCTTGATTTTAGTTGCCGGTCATAACGCTGGAAAAATTGGGGTCGACGGGTTGTTCCTTCGCCGTTTTGTCGACACGAAAGTATTACATCGTTCACCAAATCGTCAAATAGCCTCGTAACTTTTATGCGTTCTCTTGTGACAAACCTCTCACGTTTCGGCTACGATAGACATAGCCTACAGAAATAAAGGAGAACGCATATGACTACGACTCATTTTAAATGGCTTGGCTACACAGAAGGTGTATCTTTCTTGTTGTTACTGTTCATCGCAATGCCGTTGAAATATATGGCTGGTATTCCACTCGCGGTCAGTATAGTTGGTGCAGCACATGGTTTCTTATTTGTTGCGTATGTGCTCGCGGCGATGTACATGGCATGGCGCTTGCGCTGGGGATTCAAAGTTTTGACGCTTGCTGTCATGGCATCGGTTATCCCATTCGGACCATTTTTATTAGAAAAACGGGTACTCCCATCAACAGAGAAGACATCGAACTGATTCGTTCGATGTCTTTTTTTATGATACGCGATCCATTGACTGAGCTGAATCTCGTTCTGCTCGAATGTCATGACGGATTCGGTACGTGAGGACGAACGTGCAGATGAGTAGACCCACCATACATGCGGTGTAGAGATGGGCGACAGAGACGAGATCACTCATTACCCCGAATAGGATAAATCCAATCGGCGTAATCCCCATCGCGAGTGATTCGAGCACACCGATGACGCGCCCTAAATAGTTCGGATCCGTATTCGTTTGGAGGAACAATTGAATCGGGATGTTGACACGTACGATCAAGAAACCACTCAATAAAGCGAAGATCGCGAAAAAGAAAATTGACGTGAGGACGTTGAAGTTAAAATATAATGGAATGGCGGGTCCGACGAACAGAACGCTAAGAATGGTCAACGCGGATCGCATCGTTGCTAAGCGATGTTTGATTTTGAATAACGGTAAGGCATGAAGTAAGGAAGCGACTAAAAAACCAATGGCGACCATGCTTTCAAGGAGTCCGAATTGAAACGGGGACACACCGACTTCTTGTAACGCTGCAATCGGGAACAACACTTCCGATGCGACGAAGAAGAAGTTCAAAAATGCGGCGAGGACGGCAACTGTCCACAAGACTCTTTGTTGTTTCAAGTAAGACAGGCCGGACCGTACGTCTTCCCAAGTCGATTGTTCGGTGGGTGCAACCTCTTTCTGATGAAATTTAAGTCGAGAGGCGAGAAGTGCGGCAATCATAAAGAATAGAGCTGAACTGAACAAAAAGACAGGAATCGGTATAAGCTTAAACAGTGCCCCGGCAAGAAGCGGGGTACCGATGCTTGAGATGGAGATAATACTTTGAATGAGAGAGTTGGCGCGTTGCAGTTCATCTTCCTCAAATAAAAGGGGAATCGAACTTGATAACGTGACCGATAAGAAAGTGGAAACGATCGCTAAGAAGAATGTGATGACGTAAAAAGCGGGTGCTTCAAACGTCCAAAGTAAACTTCCAACACCTGCGAGTAAAAATAATCCTCCGTTCAAAGACTCCATCCTAATGATGACTCGCTTGCGGTCAAGTTTGTCTGCATAAGCGCCGGCGAATGGGGATAAAAGCACACGGGGTAATGTACCTGCGAGGAGAACGAAGGCGAATTGGAGCCCAGATCCGGTCGTCGTCAACACCGTGAGTCCCGCCACAAACGTAAATAAGTTGGATGCGAATAACGACATGAATTTACCGAGCAGTAAAATTGATAGATTGGAAGAGAGAAACTTCATAGGAACACTCCTTTGCAAATTAGTTAAATGTGATTTAACATTATCATAAAGGCAACGAAGTAAATTGTAAATATAAAGTTCAATATAATTTAACTTTTAGAGGTGACATATGATTGGTGAGCGCATCAAAGCATTGCGAAAACAGAAAAAAATGACTCAGACGCAGCTGGCGGAAGGGATTGTCACAAAATCGATGCTCAGTATGATTGAGAACGGAAAAGCAGAGGCATCGATGCGCAGTTTACGAGAACTTGCCAGTCGATTAGATGTCTCGATGCAACAGTTATTGACCGATCCAAAAGAGGTCGAACTACAGTCGCTGGTGGAAAAGCTAGAATTTGAGGAGATGCAACTCATTTCACTATCGGATCAAAAAATTCGGGAAATGCTCAAGCCTTACTTACAGGAAGAAATGAACTCCGTATGGCAAGGAAAAGCATATATGCTGTACGGTGATACGTACTTTCAAGAGGGCGAGAGTGAGAGAGTACTAGCTTACTATGAACGCGCGATTGAGATTTTTGAGAAGCTAGGTGAGTCCGAAGAATTGGCGATGGGACGAATTAGCCAGGCTTATTATTTATTGATGTGGAATCGCTACGAGGAATCGATTGAACGGATTGAAGCGATAGAACTACTTGATGCAAAATATATGAAAACAAAGACCCGAACTGAATATGCCATGTTAATTGTATTTAAGAATCTTCTTTGTGATGAGGATTTAGAAGGGGCAATTCGACAGCTTGAAGACGTGCTCGAGTATATGACACGGACAAGAATCTACTACCGTGCGGACGACGTATATCGCACCATTTCGATTTGTGCGCTCTATTTGAACGATGAGAAGAAAATTCATGAGTCGTTACAAAAGGCGAAGCAATATATTCAGTTCACGGAAGATCGTTTGGCTGAAATCAAAGTGGCACTTTCTGAAGCGCTCTATGCGATGGAATATCGACATGTCAAACTATTAGGAAAGAACATCAAATTGATGGAATCCCTCACGACAGATGTCGAACCATTTATTGCAGCGATTTCGATGGCGAAAGGTGTGTACTACGCTTTTCGAGGGGAAACGGAAATGGGAAGAGAGTGTTTATTGGCATTATGGAAAAACAGAGACGAGTGGAAAACACATAGCTTAGTCGATATCGCGATTTACTACGAAGGTTTATTAAGGGGAACATTGAACGGTTGTGGGGATGGCTGGGTGCCAGTCATCGAAGAACAAGTAGCTGAATTCCCGCAAGGACTGTTTCGAAAACGTTTAGAGACATTGCTACAACAAATCAAGGGCTGACGAATCAGCCCTTGAACGTTTGAATCAATGTTCCTTTGCCATGCTCGACTTGTACAGAAGCGTGGGCCCCATTGACGAGTGTCATCTGAGGGGGGACGTGTCCGCAATCGATATCAAAAAAGATAGGAACTTCTAACATATGATGAAGCTCCTCATATACCATTTCGACCGTATAGTCTTGATGCACAGAGGGGGCGTCACTCCGTCCAAATAGAATACCCGACGTCTGCTCGAACCAACCGGCCCACTTCATTTGAAGAAGGGTCCTTTTTAATGCTGGGACGTTCAGCTCAGCGTTCTCAAAATACCAAAGAATCGGTTCATCGTTCAGGTGATCGCGTTGGAACGTCTTGACGTCTCCATACGGTGTCCCGATTGTATGTAAGAGCACATCGAGACATCCACCGAGCAAGCGCCCCGTTGCGTTCTGACCACCGATCGCTTTCCATTCGGTCGTCTCCGTCAGATGAAACAGATGTGGCGTCGGATTATCATGCTGCCATTCGTTTTGGAACTTCTCGGACGAGCGTTGGATGACCGTTTCGTCGGTCCGCGTCGACAATACATCGAGCCAGCGTGAACTCGTCTCGTCCCACATATCGGCACGCAAGTCGACTAAGTTTGGACCGTGGGCGGAGGCGATTCCGGTTTTTAGCGTATACACAAAAAGTAATAGACTCGTATCCGAATAACCGAGCATCCATTTTGCGGACAAGGACTGCCACTCGATGTGATCGAGGATTTCCATTAAGAGTTCCCCACCCCAGGGCGGAACAATCAAGTCGACATTGTCATCTTGAAGTAGAGATGTCAGTTCATGTGCACGGACCCGAGCCGGAGCGGACTTCCCAAATCGTTGTTTCCACGCATTCGGAGTGAATTGCAATGTGAACCCTCGATTGGAAAACTTATGTTCCGCTTGATGCAATAGATGGTGCAGTTCTTCTGGTATACCTGACGAAGGGGCGGTGACACCAATTTGATGACCGGTTAACTGTGGATAACGAATCATGACAACCTCCTGTGGATAAGTGATATGTTCAGTAGAAAAATGGGTTATCCACATGTGGACAACTAATTAGAGCGCATCCGTTCGGCATGACGCATTCCCCATTCGTTCATCGCTTCGAGAATCGGGATCAGTGTTTTCCCGTACTCACTTAAGCGATAATCGACACGTGGTGGAACTTCTGGATAGACGGTCCGGATGACGATATCCTGTTCTTCTAAGTCGCGGAGTTGTGCGGTCAATATCTTTTGGCTGATTTTTGGTAACGCGCGTTTCAACTCACTGAAACGCAATGTATCTCCATTGATCAACACGAGGAGGATGGAATGTTTCCATTTTCCTGTAATCAGTTCGAGTGCCGTATCGACTTCACAGCTTGTTATGTTAGTCACGTCGCTCTTCCTTTCCAATAGTATCGTTGAAGTAACTATACCACCTTTTTGTGCCTACTTCTGTAACATCGACCGAGCGGGTATAGTGAAGGGGAGGTGATGATATATGAAAATCGAAAAAATCGAACTCGGTCCGGTAACGCTTCGAGTCCGTGACATTGAACAGGTGACACGATTTTACGTAGACGTGATTGGAATGAGTGTTTTAGAAGAGAGCGAAGAGCTCATTACACTCGGTACGAAGGAACGTCCGCTTGTCATCCTGCACAGTGTCCCGCAAGCGAAAACCAATCCACGGGCGGCAGGCTTGTTCCATTTAGCTATTCTGTTCCCGAACCGTGTAGAGTTAGGAAGCATGTTGGCGCATCTCATTGAGCGACGCATCGAAGTGGGGCAAGGCGACCATCTCGTGAGTGAAGCCTTCTACTTGAGCGATCCAGAAGGAAACGGGATTGAATTGTATGCCGACCGCCCGAAGGACCAATGGTCGTACGAGGCAAACGGCCATGTGAAAATGGCGACCGAGCCTGTCGACTATGAATCGATGCTTCAAGCGGCAGCCAATCGGTCGTTTACTGGTTTACCGATCGGAACGACGATGGGGCACGTGCATTTTAAAGTGCGCTCAATCGAGGCGGCGAAACGTTTTTATCATGATCGGCTTGGGTTCTCCATTACGACGGATTCTTATCCAGGCGCACTTTTCCTAGCAGCTGATGGCTATCACCATCACATCGGGACGAACGTGTGGGCCCGTCCGAGCGATCCTATGGGAATGGAGACCGGAATCGAAGCATGGACGCTGCTCGTCAATGAAGAGACGAACCGGGCGTTAGGCGGAATATCGTCTGAATGGTCGTTGACCGATGAAGACGGAATTACCGTGCATATTAAAAGAACGAACGCTTGAGCGTTCGTTCAGCTTGTTGACAAATAAGATGTACGAACTCGTCCTTCCGGCGCCCACGCTTTCCGCAGGCAATCCCGGAGCCGCATCGCGACTCAAGTCGCTGCTGGGTCTCCGTCGGATTGCTTTCCTGCAGGAGTCGGGGCGCCGTGGGACGAGCCACACGAATGGTCGCCACCTTTGGCGACCATTTGTCTTTTTCTGAGGCCTCGATGGCCGAAGAAAAAGCCCGATACATACTTCGAACCGGTCCAAACGGGGAATGAAGAAGATAAACACCACGTTCGCCCGTCATCAAAAGGAGGTACCCGATATGTATCGCGCCCATTCCGAGAAGCGACATGAACCGATCCAGTCGAAGACCACGTTGGACCAGCTGGTCCCGCAGGATCATCTCGTCCGGAGACTCGACCGCCACATCGACTTCTCGATCGTCCACCGGCTCTGCGCCCCGCTCTATTCGAACACCGGTACGCCCGGCATCGACCCGGAGATCATCATCAAGATCATCCTACTCGGACCCCTGTTCAACATCCGTTCCGTGCGGCAGACCGTGAGGGAGGTTCAGACGAACCTCGCCTATCGCTGGTTCCTCGGTCTCGGCATCGATGAGAAGGTTCCCGACCATTCGACGATCAGCCAGGCCTACCGCCGACGCTTCCAGGGGAACGACGTGTTCCAACAAATCTTCGAGGACATCGTCCGACAGGCGGAATCTCACGGTCTCGTCTCCGGGCGCATCCTGATCACGGATTCCACGCACATCCGGGCGAACGCGAACAAGAAGAAGTTCGACAAGGTCGAGGTCGAACGGGTCGTCGGTGCGATCGAGGACGAGCTTCTCACCCGCGTGAACGAGGGACGGGCCGAACGCGGAAAAAAGAACTGAAACCGGCATCTGAGAAGAGGGAGCGCCGGCTCGTCAAGGTGAGCCGGACCGACCCGGATGCGGGATACATGTATCGTGACCAGAAGCCGGAAGGCTTTTTCTGGCTGGCGCATCGGACGGTCGACGCCAAGCACAATTTCATCGTCGATGTACACGTCACACCCGGGAACGTCTCGGACAGCACCGTCTATCTCAATCGGCTCGACCATGTCCTCGAACGTTTCCATTTCCCGCTCGAGGCGGTCGCGCTCGATGCAGGCTACTTCACGACCGGGATTGCGAAGGCGCTCGTCGAACGGGGCATCTTCGGGGTCATCGCCCGGAGGCGTTTCGGTGGGAAGAAGGGGATGTTCCGCAAGACCCGGTACACGTACCTGCCCGAGGAAGATGCGTATCTCTGTCCGGCGCGACAGCGCCTCACCTATCAGACGACGGACCGCCACGGCTATCACCATTACGTCTCCGACCCCTCCATCTGTCAGAACTGCCCTCTCCTCGAGAAGTGCACGTCCAGCCGGACGCACCGAAGGGACATCACACGCCACGTCGATGAACATTACCGCGAGCAGGTGAACGAGAACCGCCTGTCCGCGTCCGGGAGATCCCTTTACCGACTGCGGCCGCAGACCGTCGAGCGCTCGTTCGCCGATGGGAAAGAGCTCCACGGGCTCCGTTTCACCTTCTACAGGGGGACCGCGAAGGTCCAACGTGCCAATCTGGTGGCAGCCACCGCACAAAACATGAAGAAGCTGGCCAACCTGTTGGCCAGAAAGGACCGTCTACATAACATTTCTTCAATCTTTTGTCGGGCAGAGCGCCTCAAGCTCGTTGAACCTAAAAAAAGACGAACCAAATCGCACATGGCGATTTGGTTCGTCAACAGCCTGAGGAGTTCATGATGAACTCCTTTTGCTTATTCTTCCGTTTCCGTATCCACGTCTTTCTTCTGCACGTGTCGCCAGTCCGTTCGAGAATTCAATGACAGCATACATTTCCTCTAACAATACGTCCTGTTCTTGATCACTCTCATCGAAGATGGCTTGTTCCCATCGTTCAATGATTCCGCCGAGTTGAAGATAGTCATCGTTTTTGATTTTATTCTTGTCGCGCAACAACTCCAAATAGTCACGAACCTCTTTCAGATTTTCATGTGTCATCGAGGTGGCACCCGCTTTTTCTGTCACCAAGACTTTTTGATGGGTGATCAGTTGCATCGCATCGACGCGATTGTCTTTTCTCGTTGATTTTCATCATAAATATTTACTCAACAAAAAAACCTATAATAAGATTTTTTCTAAAACCTGACGTAAAAAAGCACTCGCCCCTATATAGGAGCGAGTACTTCCTGTTCTTACGCTTCGAACAACAATTGTTCTGGATCTTCAATCATGTCTTTGATGTGCTTGAGGAATGTCACAGCCTCACGACCATCTACGATTCGGTGATCATACGAGAGTGCCACGTACATCATCGGACGGTTCTCCATTGTATCCGCATCGATGGCGACTGGACGGAGTTGAATCGAGTGCATCCCAAGGATAGCGACTTGCGGTCCGTTCAAGATTGGTGTTGAGAGGAGTGAACCGAACACGCCACCGTTTGTGATCGTGAACGTACCACCTGTCAAATCACTCAACCCGAGCTTGTTGTTACGCGCTTTGTCCGCGAGGTGAAGGATATCTTTCTCGATTTCCCCGAAGTTTTTGCGGTCCGCTTCACGGACGACCGGAACGACGAGACCATCTGGAGCCGAGACGGCAATCCCGATATCATAATATTTCTTCAAGACGATTTCGTTGCCTTGGATTTCAGCGTTCAAGTAAGGCATCCGCTTGAGAGCTGCCACTGCTGCTTTCGTGAAGAACGACATGAAGCCGAGTTTGACATCGTTGTCTTTCACGAACTTCTCTTGGCGACGTTTACGAAGTGCCATGACCGCCGACATATCGATTTCGTTGAACGTTGTGAGCATCGCTGCCGTCTGTTGCACTTCGACGAGGCGGTTCGCAATCGTTTGACGACGACGTGTCATTTTGATGCGCTCTTCTTCTTTTCCACTCGCTGCCGGTTGTGGTGCCGGAGTGGCAGCAGCTGGTTTCTGCTCTTTCACGGCTGGTTTGTCTTCATGTTTCGAAACGTCATGGACGTTGATGCGACCGATTGGATCGTTCGTTTGGACAGCTGAAAGGTCGATACCTTTCTCTCGAGCGAGCTTGCGTGCAGCAGGTGTCGCGATTGGTCCTTTACCCGGGCTCGCCACGTGCTCTTCACGTTTCTCGACTTTCTTGCCTTCTTCAATAGACTCTGTCTTTTTCTCAGTCGGTGCTTCTGTTTTCGTTTCTGTCGCGTTTTCCGTCTTCGTCTTCGTCGCGACAGCCGTTCCGCCACCAGAACCTGAACCGAGACGTGCGATGACTTCACCGACTTGAACCGTGTCCCCTTCTCCGGCAAGTTGTTCTTCTAACACACCCGCTTCGTCAGCCGGGACTTCGATATTGACTTTATCTGTCTCGAGCTCGACGATCGCTTCCCCTTTTTCGACTTGGTCGCCTGGCTGTTTGAGCCATGTCGCGACCGTTCCTTCCGTAATGGACTCTGCTAATTCCGGTACTTTGATTTCGATCACAATGAGTTCCCCCTTAACTTATTTACGATCTTTTTGATATGTGCTCGTGCCTGCAGCGCTCGAGACGACGTCACGAGAGAGTGCTTCACGGATGATGCGTGCTTGTTCTTGTTTATGAGCTGTCGGATTCCCTTCAGCCGGACTCGAACGACGGCGACGGCCGATATAACGGACATCGAGTCGGTTCGTTGTGACCGCTTCTAAACGAGGCTCGATATATGTCCAAGCCCCCATGTTTTTCGGTTCTTCTTGAACCCAGACGATTTCACGCGCGTTCGGATAACGGCTGATGACATCACGAATCTCACGAACCGGGAACGGGTAGATTTCTTCGACACGGACGATATGCAAGAAGTCGAGTGACTCTTCTGACTTGCCGACCGCTTCCGCGAGGTCGATCGCCATTTTCCCTGTGCAGAAAACAAGACGTTCGACTTTCTCTGTGTTCTCCCCGAGACCTGGCTGTTCGACGATTGGTTTAAAGCTCTCTTCCGTAAACGCCTCGACTGGTGACGTGGCGAGCGGGTGACGAAGCAGACTCTTCGGTGTCATGATGATCATCGGACGAATCTCTTCTTTCCCGAGCATCTCTGCTTGACGACGGAGAATATGGAAGTATTGTGCCGCAGACGAAAGGTTTGCGACTGTCCAGTTTTTCTCCCCGGCAAGTGTCAAGTAGCGTTCCATACGTGCACTTGAGTGCTCCGGCCCTTGACCTTCGTAACCGTGCGGCAAGAGCATGACGAGGCCTGATTTTTGACCCCACTTCGCGCGTCCCGCCGAGATGAACTGGTCGAACATGACTTGCGCCGAGTTCGCGAAGTCACCGTATTGTGCTTCCCATAGGACGAGTGTATCTTGTGCGAATACGTTGTAGCCATATTCAAATCCTAGCACCGAACCTTCTGAGAGCGGGCTGTTATAGACCGAGAATGATGCTTTCGCCGTCGACAACTCATGGAGTGGCGAGAATTTTTTACCTGACTCGACATCGTTCAACATGATGTTCCGTTGGGCGAACGTTCCACGCTCTGAATCTTGACCGCTCAAGCGGACCGGCGTACCATCTGAAAGAATCGACGCGAAGGCGAGCGTTTCCGCATGACCCCAGTCAATTTTCCCACCTTCGCTGAACGCGTCACGGCGACGGTCGAGCACTTTTTGAAGCTTATGGAAGACACCAAAGCCTTCCGGCCAGTTCAGTAACTCTTCGTTCAATTGCGTGAGGAATTCCCGTTCGACGCTCGTGTCGACTTTCGGGAATCCTTTATGGACCGCATCCGGTAATACGATATCTGCATCTTCTTCTTCAGAAGGAACGAGATCACGTGCTGCCTTCAAGACCTGTTCGATTTTTTGTTCGATTTGCGCTTTCTCATCTTTCGTCATGATGCCTTCTTCCTCAAGTCGTGCAGCATAGACGTGACGGACAGACTGGTGTCCTTTGATGGCTTTGTAAAGGACCGGGTTCGTGTTCATCGGTTCGTCCATTTCATTGTGACCGTAACGACGGTACCCGATCAAGTCGACCAAGATATCTTTATGGAACTTGGCACGATACTCACTAATCAACTTCGCGACGGCAACACATGCCTCCGGATCATCCGCATTGACATGGAAGACTGGAATCTCGTAGCCTTTGGCGATATCACTTGCATAACGCGTCGACCGCGAATCGTTCGGGTCCGTTGTGAAACCGATTGTGTTGTTGGCGATGACGTGAACCGTCCCACCTGTACGGTAACCCGTCAAGTTCGTCATGTTGAGTGTCTCCGCGACGATACCTTGTCCTGGGAAGGCCGCATCTCCGTGGATCAAGATTGAGGCTGCCAAATCGTCGTGCTGTACAGCCGATCCTTTTTCAGAACGGTCATCTTGTGCGGCACGTGTATATCCTTCGACGACCGATCCGACGAACTCGAGGTGACTCGGGTTGTTCGCCAAGTTGAGACGGACTTCTTTTTGCTGTTCGACCACTTTCCGGTCAAGACCGAGGTGATATTTCACATCGCCTGACCAACCGAAGTTGATGCCGATTGACCCTTCAGATGGAATCAATTCTTTGTTCGGCGCGTGTTGGAACTCCGCAAAAATCATCTCGTACGGTTTGCCGAGAACATGGGCAAGTACGTTCAAACGTCCACGGTGGGCCATTCCGATATTGATATGTTCCGAACCGCTCGAAATGAGGCCTCCGACCATCGCATCGAGAAGTGGCACCATCGCATCCAATCCTTCGATTGAGAAGCGCTTTTGTCCGACGTATGTTTTATGAAGGAATGATTCAAACAGTTCGGTTTCAGCCAAACGTTTGAACAACTCGACTTTTTCTTCTTTCGAGAAGGTTTGCTGTAACGCCCCTTGTTCGACTTGACGACGAATCCACTTCTTCTCTTCCATGTCATCTAAATGACGAAGTTCGATGGCGACCGTTCCTGTATAAACGTCAAGCAAATGACGGAATAGTTCTAAGGCGCTCGCGTTTGGTTTTGGTGCATCGTCTGATAAAAGGCGGGCCGGAATTTGTTTTAAGTCTTCTTCTGTCAAATCATAGCGTGACAGTTCGAATAGTTCCTGCTCGCGCGGGTGATCTTTTAGTGGATAAATATCAGCTGCTTTATGACCGAAAGCACGGATGTCGTTGATGAGCCGTGTCGCCGAGACGACCTTCTCTAAATCAAACGATGGACCCGAGACCGGCACTTCTGTCGGTGACGACGTTTCCGGTGCCCCAAATTCGTCAAAATATCGACGCGTTTCTTCATCGACCGATGATGGGTCTTCCAAATATTGTTCATACAGTTCAATGATGTAGCCTAAGTTAGGACCATAAAATGCTTGCGATTTCTCGTGAACATTCGACGACTCTCCCATTGAATAAATCCCCCTTATCCATTCCTAAACGTTCAATCTGTGAACGCTTTCATTTTAACATGTAGCCCGAAGCAGTTCACCTTTCTCCTACCCTGGTGAACAAAACCAAATCTTGCCTCTTACGCTCAACTTCATACTACACCTTTCGTCGCAGAAAGACCCTTACAAATTCACAATTCGTCCATACTATTTCAATAAGTTTTGCTTATCGATAAATTGTGTCTTGATGTATTTGTTTCAACAATTTCAAAAAAAGATGAAACCTTATTTCAAACAGCCCCGTAATAGGGAGTGTAGGCATTACACTATTACTCTTAACAGAAAGCTAGGTGACCACATGTTATCCGTACAAAATGTCCATAAAAAGATGGGAAAAGCAACGGTATTGACAAATGTCAGCTTTGACGTCGTTCCAGGAGAAATTTTCGGATTCCTCGGACCGAACGGCGCCGGGAAGACGACAACTATTCGAATCATCACAGGCCTCATGCCTGCGACGCACGGGACCGTGACAGTCGATGGGTATGACGTGGCGAACAACCGCCAAGAAGCGCTCAGCCGAATCGGGGCCATCGTCGAGAATCCTGCATTCTATCCGTACATGACGGGCCGGGAAAACTTGATTCATGCGATGAACTTGATTCCGAACTTGAAAAAAGTCGACTTGAATGCACTCGGTGCCCTCGTCGGACTCGACGGAAAGCTCGATATGAAAGTCAAACAGTACTCACTCGGGATGAAACAGCGCCTCGGGATTGCCCGTGCCTTGTTGCATAACCCAAAAGTGCTCATCTTAGATGAGCCGACGAACGGTCTTGACCCAGCCGGGATCGCCGACCTTCGGAATTACTTACGCCACCTTGCGGACCACCGCGGAATCGCCATCCTTATCTCGAGCCATTTATTGAGCGAGATGGAATTGATCACCGACCGTTTCGCAATCATTGACCAAGGACAAATCAAATCAGTGGAAGACGGACAGACGAAGGCTGACAGCGTCATCCTCTGTAAAGTTGCCAAGGAGCAGATGAACGAGGCACTTGACGTCGCAGCACTCGCCTTCGATGATGTGAAAATCGTTCAGCAGTCTGCCGAGTCGTTTATCGTACCGCGTCAAGAGACAGACATCCCGGTCTTACTGAAACAATTAATCGAGCGCGATATCGCCGTCTATCAGATTGGCATGAAACACGAGTCGCTCGAAGAACAATTCTTGAAATTGACGAAAAAAGAAGGAGGTACGAACAATGCGTTCATTACTCAGCAATGAATGGATGAAATGGCGTCGTACGATTAAACCATACGTCGCCCTAGGCGTGTATACTGCAATCATCCTCATCGTATACGCTGTATTGGCCAGTGGTGAAGGGACACCAGAAGCGGCATCGTTCTTTGAATTTTCAACGATGGGTGCCATTGCTTTCTTGAGTATCTTTACGATTGTCTTTACGGCAGAGATGGTCGGGAACGAATTGAAATTTGATACGTTGAAACACCTGTTGATGAGTCCGTACTCTCGCGACCGCATCTTATTGTCGAAGCTCGTCATGGCCGTCCTCGTTATGTTGCTTCAATTCATTTTCATCTTAGTCGTCGCGTTCGGGTTCTCACTCACGTTAGATGGCTCTGTCACATGGGATGTCGTCCGTCCGATCCTCATCAGTGTGAGCGGACCGATCTTCATCATCTTCTTGACGCTCATGTTCTCGGTCGTCTTCAAGTCGGTCGGCGTCGTCATCGGTTTCACGGTGCTCGCAAACTTCGCCTCAAGTATCATCGGCGGCCTTCTCGTCGCTTGGAAACCTGAGCTTGCGAAATGGATCGTCTTCTTGCATACAGACCTTTCGATCTATGATGTGAATCCAGAGTTTATGAAAGCGATGGACGCTACGATAGGCTTCTCGATTTTCTATGTCGCCCTTCATATCATCGCCTTCTATCTCATCACGGCATTTATGTTCCGCAGTAAAACGTTCGCGGAATAAGCATACTTCAAATGAAAAAGTGGTACCTCTTTGCTATAGGAGTTTTATAGTAAGGAGGTATTTCTATGTCTAAGACGGCATTACTCATTATTGATTTGTTCAATGATTTTGATTTTGAAGGTGGCGACATGCTACGTAAACATACGGAAGCGATTGTTGAACCGATTCTCGAGCTTAAAAAGCATTTTAAAGAGTTGGACTTGCCCGTCATTTATTGTAATGATAACTTCGGACAATGGAAAGATAGCACGGAAGACATCATTGAGTATGTAAAAGCTTCTAAGGGTGAACATATTGCCTCGCAAATCGAACCGGAAGATGAAGAGTATTTTATTATAAAGCCAAGGCACTCCACTTTCTTTGGAACTCAGTTAGATATTTTACTTCGTCAGTTAAACGTGACGAAATTGATTTTAACCGGAGTCGCGACGGATATTTGTATCCTCTTTTCTGCCAATGATGCATATATGCGTGACTATGATATATATGTACCTCGTGATTGTGTGACGGCAGAAACATCCAAACGTCACGAAAGTGCCTTGACGATTATCGATGAAGCACTGGGAATTGAAATATCTCCTGTGTCTGAATATATGAGTCACATTCAAAAGTGATTTATAGTAATCAGCGTGGTCACAAAATCCCAACATTTAGAACGTTTTCAAGCTCTTCTTTTAACTAAATCAGGCGAGAATTCTCCCTCCTCTAAGCTTCTCGGGGCGTAGCCCAGCGTAGGTGGGAGATGAATCGCCCGGTCCAAAAGTCTTCTCTCCCTATGACATAATTACGAACAAAAGTTCGTGATTATGTCATATTCTCCCTCCCCCTCCACGGGTATCGGATGAGGAGGACACATCACGATCTTCGGAAGGGAGGAGGGACGGACATGCTGAAAGGCTATAAATATAGGCTTCACCCGACGCCGGCACAGGAAGAGTTCCTCATCAAGACGATCGGCTGCGCACGGTTCATCTACAACAAGCTGCTCGAGGACCGCATCGCCATCCGCGAGGAGGCGAAAGCGGGGAACGGAGCGAGACGGAAACCGGCGACACCCGCCTCCTACAAACCCCTGTTCCCGTTCCTCGCCGAGACGGACAGCCTCGCGCTCGCGAACGCGAAGCTGAACCTCGACACCGCGTTCGCGAAGTTCTTCTCCGGGACAGGCGGCTTCCCGGCCTTCAAATCGAGACGACGGTCGCGCGCCTCCTACACGACGAACAACCAGCATGGCACGATCCGCATCGAGGACGGCAAGGTTAGACTTCCTAAAATCGGCTTCGTGAAGTTCACACAACATCGTCCGTTCGAGGGAATCATTAAGTCCGCGACGGTCTCGATGACGAGGACGGGCAAGTTCTTCATCTCCATCCTCGTCGAACAGGACGACGAACCCTTTGTCCCTGCCGAGCACAAGGTCGGGATCGATCTCGGCCTAAAACATTTCGCCGTCATGACGAACGACGCGATGGTCTCGGAGAAGATCGACAACCCCGGACTCCTCCGGAAGTCCGAAGCGAAGGTCAGGAAGGCGCAGCGCGCGCTGTCACGCAAGAAGATCGGGAGCAAGAACCGTGAAAAAGCCAAGTTACTTCTGGCCAAGAAACACGAAAAGATCGCCAACCAACGCAAGGACTTCCTTCATAAGCTGTCGAGACGGATCGTTGACGAGAACCAAGTCATCGTCGTGGAGACATTGAAGTCGAAGGACATGATGAAGAACCACAAGGTAGCGAAGTCCATCGGGGATGTCAGTTGGTACGAGTTCGTCCGGCAACTCGAATACAAATCAAACTTCTACGGACGGACGCTCATCAAGGCGGACCCCTGGTTCGCATCGACGCAGATCTGTTCTTCTTGCGGCGTCAAAGGCGAGAAGAAGACGATGGATGTCCGTGAATGGACGTGTGCCTGTGGCGCGCACCATGACCGTGACATCAACGCGAGCATCAACCTGTTGATGTTGGCCGACTGACAATCCTTCAGGGCAGGGACTGCCCGACGAGCTTGGTCCATAACCGTGGCTGGTAGGAGCACGGTCTTCCCAAGAAGCTCCCACTTCCATTTGTGAAACAAATAAGTGGTGAGTAGTTCACCTTAGTGTCCTCTGTATTTCCCGAGCGCCCGCATGTTCAAGAGATACAAGACCCCTGCATAGAGAATTAAACCGAGTAAATACACCCAGATGCCTGAGAAGCCACTTCCGTAAATCATGACTTCCTTGATCGCTGTCGCTCCGTAGAAGATTGGCATGATGTAACTCAAGTTCCCGAGACCATATGGAATCAAGTCGAGCGGGATGAGTCCTGAGAAGAAGACTTGCGGAATGATGGTGAACGGAATCATCTGTACGACTTGCAGTTCTGATCGGGCAAACACGGAGATGGTCGCCCCGAAGAGTACCGCTGTCCCTGCCATGAGTAGCATCGTCAACATGACCCACGCCATATTCCCGAGCGAAGACAAGCCGAGCACATAAATCGAATAGAGCACGATGAAAATCGACTGCACGACCGCAAACGTACCGTATCCGAGTGTATATCCTAAAATGACCTGTCCTCGCTTAATTGGGGTCATCAAGAGTCGCTCGAGTGTACCCCCACTCCGTTCTTTGACGAGTGCCATCGCAGATAAGATGAACACGAAGAAGAACGAGAAGAGGGATAGGAAGACGAAGCCGAACGAATCGAATGTCGATTGGTCCTCTTCCCCATAGACGAATGACGTATCGATTTCAGCTGCAGGGTTGAGCGTCGCCAACGCATCTTGAATCTCACGAACCGCCGTCGACGACTTCGTCGACGGTTCACGTAACGTGATGGTCGTTCCTTCCTGATCCATTTCAAACACGGCATCGACCTGTTCATTGTCTTCAATATATGCTTTTGGATCATCGAACGATACCTGTTCCACTTCGAGCGTCTCGTCTTCAAACGCATCGACGAGTTGTTCTTGTGCGTTGTCATCCAGGACAACGGTCGGAACGTAGTCGGAATCCCCGAGTAAGAAATAGACGAGTGTCAAAATGAGAAGTGGCGCAATCAAAATCAAGGCGACACTTCGTTTATCATTCAACGTCTGAAAGATGACACGTTTCGCTAAGTTACGCATGGTCACCCACCCCCTCTTTCCCTGCAATCAAGAACAGTTCTTCGACGCGACCGTTCTCGGTCTGGTCAAGCAAATCTTGCACATGGTCGTACGCGATCAACCGTCCATTATAGACGAGCGCGGCCCGGTCACATTCGAGCACTTCATCCATGACGTGCGTCGAGACGATGATGGTCGTCCCTTCCGCCCGAATCGTTTGGAACTGATCCCAAATTTGTCGGCGTAAGATCGGATCGATTCCGACCGTCGGTTCATCAAGAAACAACACATCTGGCTTATGCAGGATGGCGATAGCCAAGGAAAGACGCTTCTTCATCCCGCCTGAAAAATTGCGGACGAGCTTATGTCGGTCGTTCGTTAAATCGACAAGGTTGAGCACTTCGGTGATGCGTTCTTGGAGCGCCTTTTTCCCTAACTTATAAATCGATCCGAAGAAGGCGAGGTTCGCTTCGGCCGACAAGTCTTCGTACAAGCCATCGTTCTGCGGCATAAATCCGATTTGTTGGAGCATGTCCATGTTTGGCATCTTCGTTTCGCCGATATGGACACTTCCTTTGTCCGGTGCGAGGGCGCCGATCATGAGTCGGATGAGCGTCGTCTTCCCCGATCCAGACGGTCCGAGCAAGCAGCAAATCTCTCCAGATGGGATGGTGAAGTCGATGTTGTCGATGGCGAGTTGGTCACCGAACGACTTGTCGACATGTTGCAGTTGAATGTTCATTTCTGTCACTCCTTTTCGGCGCCTCCTCGTGTATACTCAAGATAATCGACACCGTGTTGGTTTATAAGTTTAGTATAGACCCCGTTCACGGTGGCAACAATCGTCAATATCGGTCATCGTGTCGGTTTTCCGACAGATGCAATGAATGTGTTGAGGAAAAGGAGAAACAGATATGGAACAAACCGATTTACGCGTCATCCGGACGAAGAAGCTGATTAAAGACGCCTTTTTCAGTCTCATTGAAGAACAAGGATTTGAAGCCGTCACCGTCAAGCAATTGACTGAACGGGCCGGCATCAATCGGGGCACCTTTTATAGTCACTATGTGGATAAGTTCGAATTGATGGAAAAATGCGTCAACGAAATCTTTGAAGAGGCCGAACGGAAGTTGATTCATCATCTCCCTCACATCTTTGGAGACGAGCGGACCGACAACTCGTACCATTATCTCGTCCCGTTCATCCGCTTCATCGAAGACAATCAAATCATCATGAAGCCGCTCCTCGGACCAAACGGAGATCCGACATTCCAGGCAAAGCTTCGAAAATTTATGCAGGCCGCCTTGTTTCAGCGCTCCCCGGTAACCTTGTTTGACCCGGACAAGATGATGGTCCCGCCTCCATATCTCGTCGCCTATCTGTCTTCGGCTCACATGGGCGTCATCTACGAGTGGTTGAACAATCCGTCTTCGGAAGAGACAGCGGAAGACATCGCCCGAATTATTTATACGATCACCTATGAAGGACCACTCGTTGCCGGCGGTGTGAATCCACGAAAATAAGGACAGGTGCTTTACCTGTCCTCCTTTGGAAAGACGACTTTCGCCGTTGTCCCAATCTGTTTCTCACTCGATAATGTAATCTCTCCACCATGTAACTGTACGATTTGACGAGCGATGGCGAGCCCTAGTCCTGAACCGTTGCGATGACGAGATGTGTCGGCCTGATAAAAGCGTTCGAACGCCCGGTCCACTTGTTCAGGTGTCATGCCTTCTCCTTCGTCGCGAATCTCGCATGTGATATGCGTCGCATCTTCTTTGACTAGAAGATGCAGCGTACTTTCTTCATATGCATATTCGACAGCATTTTGAAGTAGATTGATCCAAACTTGCTGAAGAAGTGTAGCATCCCCCTTCATCACGACTTCGTCCATAGTCAAATCTAGCTTCATTCGTTTGCGTGTCATCTCTGAATCTAAGGATAGGATTGCCTCCCGGATCTGCTCACTGAGAGACAGTTCCGTCGCATGTAGACCGACAATCGTGTGGTCTAATTTCGCTAGCCGGAGCACGTCTTGTGACAAGCGCGATAGTCGTTTCCCTTCACGCTCAATCTTCGTGACATATTCACTTTGTTTTTCAAAAGGTCCTCCCCGTTTCAACAACGTGGCATACCCTAAAATCGAAGCGACCGGCGTCTTAAATTCATGTGCCATAACGGATGCCAATTCCTCATTCTTCGTTTCATTCGTTTCAAGCGTCTCGGTCATCTGATTGAACTGCTTCGCGAGCATTCCAATCTCATCTGTTGCTACGTCATGAATCCGCACCGATAGGTCTCCAGCGGTCACACGGTTGACGGCATCCGTGACACGGTCGATGCGTCGTGTCATCAATCGAACTGCGAATAAAATGAGAACACTTGAAATGAGTGCTGTCAGGAACAAGGTCTGTAACGACACGTCACGGAAGATTGAAATCGGATTCTCGTCTGCGTTCGGAGACAACGTGACCACGGTCTCGTCGAGTAAAAAAGCGACTTGTGGAAGACGGTCCGTCTGTGACAGCACTTCACCACGTTCTAATGTCGCTCGTTCCGAAATGCTCCATTCCGCACGGTCATAACGCATCGTCTGGGCATTCAGTGTCGCATCATCAAAGAGGTCCAAGACCACATCAGACGCTAGACCGTAATCTTGTGAGGCCATCTGCATGCTGTTGGCCCGGTCTACCAACATTTCTTCGACTTGTGTCTTCAGTGCATTGAACTGAAAGGTCAAAAAAATCGTGAACGTCAAGAGGATTGGAATCAACAAGAGCCCGAAGAAAATCATTAAAAATCGTCCGTAGATGGTACTAATAAATCGTTTCATCTTTTCAGCTCCAATCGATAACCGAGTCCCCACACCGTACTGATCTGAAATGCATCAATCGGCTTGAGACGCGCACGCAGTCGATTAATATGGACGTCGACCGTTCGGGTCTCACTCTCCGTCTCATATCCCCAAATCCGGTCTAACAATTGTTGCCGGGTGAAGACTTGATTCAAATGCGTCGCCAAAAAATAGAGGAGTTCAAACTCTTTGCGAGGGAGTTCGATCGTCTCAGAAGTCGTTTCTAACGTCATCGTCGTCTCATCGAGTACGCAGTCGTTCAACTGAATCTGATGACTGTGATGAATGCGCGCTCGTCGTAACAATGCCTCAATTCGTAATTCGAGTTCTTCGAGATCGATCGGTTTCACGACATAGTCATCCGCTCCGGCATGAAACCCTCTCTTTTTGTCATTCATCGCATCGAGGACCGTCAGCATAAGCACCGGGAGCGTATACCCGGCGTCACGTAATTGTCCCGTCAGTTCACGTCCATCCAACCGCGGCATCATCACGTCGGTAATGAGCAAATCGATTGGCTCACGGTCGAGCCAATCGAGTGCTTCTTCTCCATCTTTTGCATGAAGGACACGATAACCGGCCACCGTCAAATAATCGACTAATAAACCGCCGAGTGCCTCATCATCTTCTGCGAGTAAAATGGTGACCATCTGTTTCCCCTTCTTTCTAATGGCTTATACGTTTCGCAACGCTTCAATCGGTTGCAAGTTCGAGGCTTTCCGGGCTGGGATGTAGCCGAATATGACTCCGATGATGACAGAGAAACCGAGTGCCAATCCGACGGTTGAACTTGCCAATGTAAACGGTACGCCCATGACGAGCGTCAGCCCAAAGGCGAGCAGTCCACCAACTAAGACACCGACGAGCCCTCCGAGCATCGAAAGCAGGACGGACTCAAACAAGAACTGTTGTCGAATCTTACCAGGCGTCGCACCGAGTGCTTTACGCAGTCCGATCTCACTTGTTCGTTCGGTCACCGAAACGAGCATCATGTTCATGATCCCGATGCCTCCGACGAGTAAAGAAATCGAAGCGATGCCAACGAGGAGCATACTGAGAAGCGCATTGATTTGATCGATGGAAGCGAGCGCATCCTCAAAACTCGTTACTGTGAAGGCGTCACGTCCATTGAATGCGGTCGTCAGCTGTTGTGTCACTTCATCCTGTACGACAGCTGATGCACCCGATTCGGTATATAAGTCGAACGTGGCAATCGTCCCTTGATGAAACTGCGTCAGTGCAGTCGTCACAGGGATGACGATCGCCTCGTCTGTTGACATGGAAAATTCCGATGATGGCGCAAGCGTTCCAACGACGATGTAACGAATCCCACCAACAGAGATCTCTTCCCCGAGAGGAGAGGATGTCGGAAACGCCTCTTTCGCAATCGTTTCTCCGAGCAAGGCGACATGCGTCTGTTGATTGACGTCGAGTGGTGTCAATCCGCGCCCGGTTGCGACAACCGAATCGTCTTTGAAGAACGCTTCACTTTTCCCAAGAATGGTTTGCTGTTCCGTCTGCCCCGATACATATACATCGGTCATTTGACTCAATGTCGGGGAGATTGAGGCGACCCCCTCAATGGCTTCGAGCCGATCCATGTCCGCCATACTGACACCGGATTTCCCATCTTCTCCGATTTGAACGGTCATACGATCAGCTCCAAACGTCGCGACTTCATCGTTAATGGAATCGGTCACACCGGAAATGATCGTCATCAAGGCAATAATCGAAGCCGTCCCGATGACAATCCCTAAAATCGTCAAGAAGGAGCGCATCTTGTGACTGATGACCGTCAACCAAGCCATGCGTATATTTTCTCGAATCATCGCACCCGTTCCTCCTTTTCAATCTTCCCGTCACGCACATGTACGATACGAGTCGCTTCTTTGGCGATATCGATATCATGGGTAATCATGATGATCGTCTTTCCCTCCGCATGTAGCTCGTGAAAGAGCGCCATAATTTGACGACCGTTCGTTTGATCTAACGCACCCGTCGGCTCATCCGCGAGAAGAAGCGATGGATTCGTCACGAGCGCCCGAGCGATAGCGACACGTTGCTGCTGACCACCTGATAACTGATTTGGAAAGTGGTCCATCTTATCGCCTAATCCGACACGCGCTAACATCTGTCGAGTTCGTTCCTGTCTTTCCGCTTTTGAAGATCGTTGATAAATGAGCGGAAGTTCCACGTTCTCTCGAGCGCTCAACCGAGGAAGTAGATTGAATTGCTGAAAGATAAATCCGATGCGTTCGTTTCGAAACAGAGAAAGCTCCGTTTCGGACAATCCGGTCACATCCTTGTTCCCAAACCGGTAACGACCGCTCGAATAACCATCGAGACAACCAAGGATGTTCATGAGTGTCGACTTTCCAGAGCCGGATGGTCCCAAAATGGCGACGAACTCTCCTTCTTTCACCTCTAAATCGATTCCTCGTAATACGGTCTGCTGATTGTCACCCTCACCGTACGATTTGGTCAATTGTTCGACCGAGATGAGTGTCGTCATCATTGCCCACCTCCGATTCGTGGAGGCATCAACCCGCCACTCGTCGTCTCATCGAGTAAGAGTACTTCGGTCTCGTCTAATCCATCTTTGATCTCGACTCGACTTCCGTCTGTCAACCCAAGCTCGACCTGTTGTTTCACCGGACCCTCGTCTCCTTGCACATACACGTATGCATCCTCATCCTCAAACATGATGCTGTCGAGCGACAAGGTCTCTGCATCTTCAGCGCGATCGACGACTAGACTGCCTTCTAACGTCATCCCATTCCGTAAATTGTCTGTCTCAGGGAAAGTCACGGTCATCGCATAGCGAGCGGATGCGCCTGGTGTCGTCATCGGTTCAGCTTCCTCTGCGATGACGTCGATTGTTCCATCTACCTCGGTGTCGAGCGCCGTCACATAGATCGTCAACGCATCCCCTTCATTCACTTTGCCGATATCTCGCTCATCGACCATGAATCGACCTGTCGTCTCATCCCCGACTGCCGTGACCTGCCCCGCAAACGTGTAACGATTTTCAATCGTCTCAACCGCGACGGCTTCCATTTTATAGTCGGTCGCATCCGGCATCAAGAAGACTCCAGCTCCTAATGTAAGGGCGAGCACACCAATCCCCATGCCCCATTTCACTTTTTTGTTCATCTTGTGTTCCTCCTTATTGTTGATATGTTAAGGATAAACACAAGTTGTAAACAAATTATAAACGCCTCTCGCGATAAACGAGAGGCGTTCACTTACGAAACGCGAACGTGCACGTGTAAGTTCCCATTTGCTTCAGTTGTCGTCTGGTATGCGTTCTGTACTGCCTCCAGATCATGCCAGGCGATGCGGTATGACTTTCCTCGCATCCCTTCAAACTCGAAGGCGAGATGTTGTAAATCCGACATGCCCAGAATGCGGTCAAACGGTCCACCCTCGCCAGCCCATTCCAATTGATTCGCCGAATCCTTCAATACGAGGTCGAGTCCATGCATCACTTTTTCTTTGATCAATTGTCCATCCGCGGCAACACGCATCCCGTCTTGAATATCATGCATCCGACACGATTCGATCTCGTCAAACGGGATGGTGATTTCATCCCCGTTCGCAAAGTGAAGTGTGATTGTTTTTACGATCATCTTAAATTCCTACCTTCATCTAGACTCCGTCCTATGCTTCTAGCCTAACTATACAAAACTTTTCATGGTTCAGGGATGACATCTTTGTGGATGTGGCAAATCCGTAAAAGCATGTTCGTTTCATTTGGAAACGGGAATAGAAGAGGTAGCACTCATTCTGTTTTTTGAAAATAACACTTCGGAAAGGCGGCGAATATATGCCATCAGTGGATAAGTCGGTCATCGTCATAGGCGGAGGGCTCGGCGGATTGTCAGCGGCCATCTCACTCGCTCAAAAAGGTTACGACGTCTCACTCTACGAAAAGAACGACCACATCGGCGGGAAAGTGAATCGGCTCGAACAAGACGGATTCGGCTTCGACCTCGGACCCTCGATTTTAACGATGCCCCACATCTTCGACAAACTGTTCCATGGAAGTGGGAAACGCATGGAAGACTATGTATCCATCAAGCGGCTTGAGCTCGAATGGCGCTCGTTCTTCCCGGACGATACCGTCCTCGACCTCTACCATGACCTCGAACAAATGCAACGGGCGAATCCTTCCCTCTCTCGAAAAGACATGCAAGAATATCGTGAACTGTTGAATTATGCAGCGCGCATCTATAAGACGACCGAGAAGGGCTATTTGGCCGAAGGGTTTGAGTCGCCTTTAGAAGCAGTCATGAAAACGGGCATCTTCCCGACCCTATTCGGATTCGACTTGACGTCGACGATGTATAGCGCCATCAAGAAACGGATCAGTAACCCTCATCTTCGGGACATGCTCTCGTATTACGTCAAATATGTCGGGTCGTCTCCGTATAACGCACCAGCCGTCTTAAACATGATGATTTACATGCAATATGCCCAAGGCTGTTGGTATGTCGAAGGCGGGACCCATAAGCTCGCGGAAGGCTTGACGAAGCTCGCCGAAGAAATCGGTGTGAAGCTACATACCGGAGAAGGCGTGGTTCGTGCCCATACGGTGAATGAGAAAGTGACCGCCATCGAGCTTGAGGACGGACGTCTGCGTTCCGCTGATTATTTTGTCTCGAACATGGAAGTCATCCCGTTCTATCAGAAGATGGTCGACGCGGACAAACAGTATGTCGACAAACTCGTCGATAAATACGAACCGGCAAGTTCCGGATTCGTCCTCCATCTCGGGGTGAAGAAAGCCTATCCACAACTGGCACATCATAACTTCTTCTTCTCTGAGAACCTACATGAACAAATGGATAAAATTTTTGAGAAACATGAACTTCCGGACGACCCGACAATCTATCTCGTCAACGTCAACAAGACCGACCCGACCCAAGCGCCACCAGGACATGAGAACATCAAAATCTTGCCACACATTCCGTATATCCAGGATGTGCCGTTCACGGAAGAAGAGTACGCCGCTTTTGAAGAACGTGTACTCGACAAATTGGAACGAATGGGCCTCGATGGTCTGCGTGAACATACGGTGACACGTGACGTATGGACGCCCCATGATATCGAGCGGACGTATGGATCGGACCGAGGTGCCATTTATGGAACGGTCGCCGACAAGAATCGAAATGGCGGCTTCAAACATAAGAAACAGAGTGAACTTTACCACAACCTCTACTTCGTCGGTGGAACCGTCAATCCGGGCGGTGGCATGCCGATGGTGACATTGAGCGGTCAGCAAGTGAGCGACAAGATTGCGAAACGCGACAAAGTGAAATGATTTTCTTCAATCCCTCATTCAATATGAGGGATTATTTTTTGAAACTTTTTCCAATAACCTTCCGTATATTGAGCTACGATACAAACAATCAAATAGACAAGCGGAGGAACAGGATGCATCAAATCACAAGTTATTTCTTTATGTATACCAAAGTTGTCGTCACGGATAAAGTTCCATTCATCTGGACATTCGGAATTCCGCTCATGATCGCCTTGACGCAGTCGTTTTCAGATATTCGCCAAGCAACGACAGCGGAATACTACCCAGGGCTCTCTTATTTCTGGGTGTATATTATTCTTGCTACATATGTGAACGGTGTCGGCATCGAACTCGCTCGTATGCGTGAATACGGACTGATGAAAACGTACGTGATGATCTCAGGCAGCAAACTGACGTATGTCATCGCCGTCATCTTGGCGCAACTTCTATTCGCCTCCATCAGCTTAACTTTATTCACAACGGTCGTCACGCTCGTACACGGGTTCTTCTCGTTCAAGTTGATTGCAACGTCTCTACTCGTATTGATTGGTAGTATCCCGTTCGCGGTTGCAAGTGTCGCCATTACGGCACTTCCAGTGAAAGTATCGAGTCTCGGGACATTCGCGAACATTCTGATGTTTCCGCTCTTTTTATTGGCAATTAAGTCACCTGATCAATGGTTCAGCTTTCTCAACCCGTTCTATGCACTCCATGAATTCGCGCTCGGATTGCTGCACCTGACGACTCAAGTCGATCTTTCGTTCGCGGTATGGGCGACATTCCTTTCCATACTTGGTTACTTCATCATTGGTGCGATTGCGTTGAAACGCTTCAGTCTCGTCTCACTCATCACACGCTAGGAGGTTCTTATGCACGTAAACCAGCTCACTTATCGCTATCCGAAGGCGACGCGTCCCGTGCTCGATGACGTATCATTCACGTTACAACCAAACAAATTGAACGTCTTGATCGGACAAAACGGGGCCGGAAAGACGACCCTGTTTGACTGTATGACCGGGGCACTCCCGGTCGACAAGGCATCCCTCGACCTCGTTCCGACGATGGATATGCTCTATTTGACGCAACTCATGTACAACCATCATGAATTGACGGGGAAAGACTTCGCCTACTTCATCGGACGTTTGTCGCAGCGCCCCGACTTCAAGAAACTCGAGTCTTATGTGAACAACCTTTCGACGTCCCGAGAACAAGAACTGTTCGAACATCTATGGATGATGAAGCTCGGAAAGATGTCGGTCGGGGAGAAGAAATGGCTTTTCGTGACACTATTGTCTTCCATCAAGCGTTCCCTCTACTTATTCGACGAGCCGACGAGTGGGGTCGACCCGGCGTCCCGCATTCAAATCATGCGCCGCCTGCAACGCCTCGTCGACGAAGGCAAGACATGTCTCATCTCGACACACCAATTGCACGACTTAGCTCAGCTCGATGCTCACGTCATCTTCCTACACGATGGACGTATTTTATATGAAGGGGACTTTCAGGATTGGCTCAAAGAATCCGGAACGACCGATCCGGACGAAGCGTTCGTGCGAATGGTCGACACACCGCTCGATGATGTCGCGGTGACACGATGAATGACTCCTTTTGGGAACGACACCGGTTCACATTCTATACACTCGGGATGGTCTCCTGCGGTCAACTCGTTGCGATGTTCTCATAAACAAATCAGCTCTGACACAAGTCAGAGCTGATTTTTATTGTTCACGATGTGCGCGTCGTAATTCCCGGTTCGTCACATGCTCCGGGTCCGCTTCACGCAGTTTACGGTCCATCGACACGTACAAGATGAGGAGCGGAATGATGCCAATCAATACGACACCGAGTAGTTCCTGCATCGAATCCAACACGAACCACGTGAGGAAAGTAAATACACCAAGTGATCCAAACATGGCGACGATAATGAGAAATTCCCGACGAACGAGGCGTTGGTATTCCTCGTCTTCATTAAATGTACGTAACAACTTCATCCGTCGCCACGCTTGGTAGAGCATCGGCAGTTGGGTCACGAGGAAAGAGAAGGCAACCGTCGTCACCGTGACACCTTTTATGACCGAAACAACGAGAAAGAGAAACAGACCGATGATGCCAAATAGTGTGCTGATTCCTCGTGCGTCGAAATCCTGTTCGACCATTTTTAGGATACGCTCTTGTTTATTCATCACGCTTCACTTTTTCGTTTTTTCCGTTGCAACTGGACATGACCGAGTTCGACACCCGTCACGTGTAACGGATCGTTTTCTTTTAATTTGCGGTCAAAGCGAACGCTTAAAATCAACAAGCTTAGGATTCCGATAAAAGCTGCGATGATGAACGTAAGTAAAGTAATCCATCCAAGCTCTACACTGGCAATCAGTATAAGAAGCAGGAGCGGCTGAGCAAATTTAGATGCAAACTCGGAACGCACGAGTTGTTGGTAACGTGTGTTCTCATTAAATGAAAGGAGTAACTTTTTGCGATGCCAAGCGTGATACAGGAGCGGAACTTGTCCAACGATAATCATCGGTAACAATAAGAGGATGTCTGTCTTCCAAAAATATAAAAAGAAGAGCAACATGACGCCAATTAAAGGAATCACCATTTGTCTCTTTCGTTTCTCATCATCCTTCAACATCTGTTCTAGTCTGACTTCATGGTCTACCATCGAATCCCCCTCAAGTGTTTTTCGTTATTTTAATTTACGAAATCTGCTCTCGATTCGTTTCATCCTTTACACTTCTCCCGGTTCATCAATCCCAACAAACTCTCGACCACATGCTCGTCATCAATCTTTAAAATCTTCCAGTCAACCCATGACTCAAGAATGAGACAACTCGCAATCAGCGTCGCACAGCCCAGGCTTAACGTATCAAGCGATATGTACTTCAGTGCATAGAGCGCCATCATCGATGTGACACCAATCAAGAGAATAAACTGAATCATACCTTTTAGATAAATAAAGCGCTGGTACGTGGATGAGTCATTGAACTGTAAAAACAACTTGATTTTATGCCATGTCGCTACCAGAAGCGGCATGAGCATCGCCGCACAAAAGATGAACAGGGACAGGCTCATTCTTGAATCATTGAACATAAACCAAAGCGCTGTCACTACCCCAATGATGATCACTAGTAGCGGACCTTTTTTAGTCCATGTTTTGTTGTACAAGTATTCCATTCGTTCTTCACGTAACATCCAGCACCCCTCCAAAAGTAAAAAACATCCAATTTACCGCTATCTGTATCTTAACAATCTATAAGCAAACTTTCGAGTTTTTCCCATTAAAAAGGAAAAAGCACCTGACGATTGTCAGATGCTAATCAATTTGAGTCTCGGCGAATGAATCGGAAGAAAAAGACTCCAATCATTGTCAACAATCCTAGATTCAAGATTGCCCATGCCATGTCCATCACTCGTTGCATATCATTACCCCTTTCTATCCTGTTCTTCTAAATTATACATGTCTTTTCAAAAAAAGATTTATTCAAATTATTCTTTTTATCCTTTTTTTCCTAATGAGTCAAAAGTTTTGGTTACATCTGGTCAATCAATGGAATAGAAGTCAACGGTGATGGGCCCGATCTGTCATACTCAACTGAATCGACAGCAGCATGGACAAACTTGTTCAAAACGTGGAACTTTTTTTCAACATTTAACTCGCTCGATTCATCGACGCGCGAGTTGGTTTTACCTTTCCACTCAACTGAAATACGAGCACCCCACCAACGATTAACACAATCCCGACGACCGTTTTCCATGTGAACGGGACGGCCGTCAATCCGAACCACCCTAACGTATCCCAGAGGAGCGCGAATAAGATTTGAGACACCATAACGATTGAGATCGCGTAACTCGGCCCGAGGCGTTCAACCCCTTGCGTCACACTCATGACGACCCCGACGCCGAGGATTCCGCTGAACCAGTACCAAGTCTCCATATTCGTCGTCTGAAACAAGCCACCACCTTCTTGGAACAACCCAATGAGTAGCGATGCTAAAAATCCGAGACAGAGAACGAGCGTCGTCGTCGCCCATGCCCCGACACGCTTCTTGACGTTGGCGTTAAACGTGTTTTGCACACAGACGAGCATCCCGCCGAAGATAGCAAGCATCATGCCAATCGCCATATGTCTCCCCTCCTATTCATAAATGCTCTCCCCGACAATCTCCAACAAACCTTCCCGATCGACGAGCGTGATTACCCGCCGATTTCGTTCAATCAATCCTGCCTCAACGAAACGCCGGAGCGTCCGATTCACATGACGATAACTCGTCCCAATCAAATCAGCGATATCCGTCAATTGATCGACAGTCGAGCCGAGTGTTTGGTCATTCGGCGTCATCGATAACAGATAACTCGCCAAGCGTACTTCAACGGGATAGAACAAATTGAAGCTGAGTGATTGTGATTTCCGTTCAAATTTTCGTGTGATCTCTTCCAACAAATAATGTAACCAGGTGACTTCGTTATGCGCATGACGAACCAAGTCCTCGAACCGTATGACGAGCATCTCGACTTCCGTGACGGCCTCGACCGTATTCAAAAACGGGGTACGCTGAATATATTCGATGTCCCCAATCAAATCGAGCGGATATTTGAAGGAGAGGACGAGGCGCTTCCCGGTAGCGGAGGTATGTGAAACGCGAATCTTCCCCTTCACTAAGAAACGGAGATGTTCTGCTTCATCACCTTGCGTACAGATGACGTCCCCCGGCTCGTATCGGACGAGCTGCAATTCGTTCTGCGCTTCTTCTGGTAAGACAGTCAATTCAAATTGCTTCACATACGCGTCAACCATGCACGTTTCCCCCTACCATTTTAATAAGATGACCCCCGCGATCATCATAAGCACCCCAAACAACTGCATCCCGTTCAAGTTTCGGCGCTCCATCCCGAACCAGCCTCGCCAATCGATGACAAGCGCGAGCGCCAGTTGCGCGATGAGAAACAACGAGATTGTCATCGTAACCCCGAGTTTATGAACGGCAGTCATATTACTGAACAAGATGAGTGCCGCGAACGCCCCACCCGATAAATAGAGCGGCTTCACGTGCCGCATCTCGACATACGTGCGGTCGCGTAACGCCAACATGACGAGGAGCGCGACGACGAATCCAGTGAATTGTGTCAACGTCGCCGCTTGCCACGTCCCAATCTGCGAACTGATTCGGGCGTTAGCGACACTTTGCAACGTGAGAAAAAATCCCCCGCTGATTGCAAACAGTATTCCTCGCATCGTTCTCCCCCTTAAGATAAACGAATCAATACAATCCCAATCACCATGACAACCAGACTGACGAGTTGTACCCCGGTGACCGGATTTTTCTTCGCGCCGAACCAACCGAAGCGGTCGATGAGCAAGCTACCGCATAACAGTCCGACAATGACGATGATGACAGCAATCCCTGTCCCGACAATCGGTACGATGAGGACGTTTCCTCCGATGAAGAGCGCCCCGATGATTCCACCGAGCCAAATCCACCACGGTTGACCTTTCAGTTGACCGAGCGGAACCGGTTGGCGTGAGACGAGTAAAATGAGTAAGAGCGCCAATGTTCCGACAACGAAAGAGACCAATGCCCCTTTCAGAGCCGATTCGAGCACTGTTCCCAAATAGCCGTTAATGGCCGTTTGCGTGGCACTCATCATCCCAGTGAAAATCCCGAACAGTCGCCACAGGTTCAGATTCCCCGTGTCCGTTTCCATGGAGACGACCAGTTTGCCTCTTCGGCGGTTGAGCCAGTCGGATAAGGCGACCGTTCCGATGACTCCGAACAAGACGAGCACGACTCCGAACAAACGAAGCGCCGTAATTGGATGTTCTACAGAATTGAACCAACCGAAATGGTCAATCAACAACCCCATCAAAATCTGTCCAAAAATCGGCATGATGACCGTCTGGACACTCCCGAGTCTTGGGAACAGCAAAATATTTCCCGTTAAGAACAAGACCCCTAACAGTCCGCCAATCCACATCCAACCCGGACCTTCCTGAATCACCGAGCCGTCAAATCCGAATGACTGTCCGGTCAATAAAAGCAATAGGGACAAAAAGATCGTCCCGACAGTAAACGATAAAAAAGATGCAACGAACGGGGAGCCGACCACCTGACGCAAACGTGAGTTGACACTCGTCTGCATCGGCAATAAAATCCCAATCGTCAATCCAATCAAAATAGCTAACATGAATGTCTTCCTCGATTCTTCTAGTAGTTCTGTGTACATTTTCAGCTTACGCCTCTATACAAAAGAAGAAAAGGACCGATGTCCTCAAACAAAAAACGAACCCTTCTCAGGTGTTCGTTTTGGACTCACGGAAGCGTTGATCGCGCGCTTCACGCAATTCTTTCCCTCGTACATGATGCGCATCGAGTGATTGTAAGTTTCGATTGATGACATAAGGTGCCAGAATCGACATCACACCGATTCCGAACAGCCCGGCAATCGCGACGACGGGAGACAACGAGTCGGCATAATAGGCAGCCAATAAGCAGATGGTCAACACGAAGCAGAGCCACTGGATGCCAAAGTCTGTATACACCAGACGTTGGTAACGCGCATCCTCGTTAAAGGTCAGGAGCAGTTTTGTCTTCCGCCATTCAAAACAGAGATACGGAAAGAAACTGATGAAGACGAGGAGTGGAGCGTAGAGTTTGGACTGCGTGGCAATCACGAGCGTCATCACGACCGTCGCGATGGCGACGCCCCACCCCCAACGCCAATGACTGTCATCCTGCTCCAGCAATTGTTCAATTCGCTTTTCTTTCGTCAGCATATGTACTCCTTTCATACGAGCGGTAATGCTTTGTCACCTCATCTCGTGTTGGTTGCTCCGGGTCGGCTTGTCGCAATTGTTGGACGGTCTGATAGTGCGTCCATGCTAACATGACGATGCCTAGACCAAAGATGACCCATGCGACAGGTGCAATCTGGATACGACTGAAAAGAATTGCTGCTGTGACCGCTCCAATCCAGTAGGAATAGAGGCGATATAAGCGTTTTGTCAGTAGGATGCCTCGACCCACCGTGAAAATCTGTAAGACACGTCCTTCTTTGATCGTCAGCCTTATGAGTAGGGCAGCCGTGAGGACCGAACCGATTCCCCATATCCACCATGTATCAAAACCGAGCACAAAACTGTTACAAAAAATAAGGGCTCCCGTGAGCCAAAGGTGGAGGGTTTGTCGTGACTGCCGATATCCTCCGATTACTTGAATCCGTTCTTTCTTTGTCATGAATCTTTACGACCTTTCCTTGAAATATCATCTAACGTATGTTTCAAACGTTCCCGGTTTGACCGAGCCCACTCGCCTGATGTGACGTGGTGCTCATCAAACTCGGACTGTTTTCGATCAATCCAAAGTGGAATCAATATGAGACACGGCCCGCCAATCAGGAGCGTCCAACTCATCCACGGTAAGATATCGATTCCGTTGAAATGCAACCCAATCAAAATCACAAACCATATCAAACTCATCAACATGACAGTAAAATCAATCCGCAACAATCGATGATAGCGTGTCGATTCGTTGAAGGATTGCTGCAGTTTCATCTTGTTCCATTCAAGCCATGTCGTATAGAGAAGTGCGACACCGGGTAAAAGAATGCTATACGGACTCCATGTCGAAAGAAAATAGATGGATACGCCTAGCATGATTACGCTCACGATGATGTTGAGACGAGTATATCGTTTCTCAAACTGTTCAATTCTTTCAAATCGCTCTGCTTTGTCCACGGTATCACCTCAGTCTTTCACGAAGTCGAGTTTGATTTCGCGGCGCATCGGCTGTTCTTCGTCATACTGCGGCATCTGCCGGTCGAGCATTTTCTGTGCGACTTGCAATAAGATGACCCCGCCTAAGAAGACGACGAAAAGCGACCATGCCGGCCAGTTAATCAAGACGATTAATGGGAAAAGAATTGCCAACAAGACGAGGAGTCCCATCTCCGACACATACTGCCAATCGATGATGCGCTTTGCTTGTTCTACAGCGGTCAACTTCCTGACGAAGCGCCGCTCTCGTCCGATGGCGAACAACATGCCTGCTAATGTGACCCCTAATGGAATGATATACTTTGACGCACCGTCAGACTGAAGTGCAAGAAAGACGAACATCCCGGTAAGAGCTGCCAGTCCCATTCTCCAAAAGAGCCAACGCTGTTGATAACGATAAATCGTATTAATCCGTTCTTGTTTGTTCATCTTATTCACCCTTTCAGAATCGTCGAATCTCGCGACGTGTCGGTTGCTCCGGATCGAGCCAGCGGATTTGTTGATCGAGCTTCTCTTGAGACCATAAGATATAAAGCAATGCCCCACCGATAAGAACCGCTGGAATCCAAGACCATTCCATGATTCGAATGGCTAGCGGATTGACGAGTCCTAGCAATGCGATAAAGAGGAAGTCCAGATGATACTGCAGTGTCACGACACGTTTCACCTGTTCTTGCTCCGACAATTGACTGATCGCCTCTGCTTCATTCGAAAAGAAGTAACGAGTCGCAAGTAACACTCCGCCGATAATTGCGAACCCAACCCAAATGTTCCCGTCCGTTCGTATTAAGAAGTAGACCGCAAGAGCAGCCGGAATTGCTAGAAAAAGTCGTTGCAAAAGTCGCTTTCGATTTGATTGTTTGATTATATGTAGTCGTTCTTGTTTATTCATCTCGTTCACCTCTTATTCCACTATACGGGATGAGCACGAGAAAAGTTCCGTTATTTTACATTTTCGTACCAAAGTCATGTTTCTTGACGATATGAACTTCTCGCCTTATAGTTTAGTTAAGTTAACTATATTTTGAAGAATGAAAGTAAGAGGTTATTAACATGGGTTTATTGAACAATTCCCGATTTATGTTTACCTGGTTATCCGGAATGACGCTCACGCTCGGGTTTTCGATTTTCTTCTTGAGCGTCTCATGGTTGACGATCGATGTGTTGAAGCAACCAACGCTTCTCGGGATTATCTTGACTGCGGTATCATTGCCGCGTGTGGTCATGATGGTATTCGGCGGTGTGTTTGCCGACCGATTCCAAAAGAGTCGCTTGTTATGCTTAACAAATATCGGACAAGGCGTGTTGATGTTAATTGTCGTTGAGCTCCATTTCGCTGACGCGTACTCGGTGACAGCCCTCTTGATCATCTCCGTATTGTTTGGTCTTTTAGACGGCATGTCTTATCCGGCACTGTCATCACTTATACCTTCAATCGTATCAGGTCAACAGTTGCAACGGGCGAACTCCCTTTTCCAAGGGTCGCTCGAGTTGATGTTCGTTATCGGTCCGTTCCTTGCAGGGATCCTACTGACGTGGGGAAGTTTTGGTCTCAGTTTCGGCACGTCGGCTGCATTGATTTTCCTCTCCGCGATTTTGATCATGCCACGGCTGATTCAAGACAACATTCCCGAGATCGCTCCGCTCTCAGCGAAAGATGTACTCCTTGATTTGAAAGAGGGCATTCGTTACGTATCGCAGACACCTGTGTTACGTAGTGGGACGTTCGCCATTGCCATCGTCAACTTGTTCGTCATGGGACCACTCATCATGAGTATCCCGATTCTCGTTGGCGCGGTCGGAGGGACAGCATTTGATTTGAGTATCATCGAAGGCGGGCTCGCTGTCGGGACATTTGTTGCAAGCTTCCTGATTCTATTGTTACGGTCGGTTCATCGTGGACGCTTCGTCTTCCGCGCCCTATTCCTGACACTCGGCGCCTTCTTCCTCTACACGCAAGTCCAATCGATTCCGCTTCTCGCGGTCGCGGCTTCTATGAGCGGGTTTATGATCATGCTCGTCTACTTGCCGACGGTCACCATCATGCAGGAACAAAGCGACTCTGACAAAATCGGGCGTGTCATGAGCATCATGTCGCTCGCCGCCTCTGGCCTTGAACCGATTGCGTTCGCCATTTTATCGGTACTCGTCGCCTTGTCCGTGCCGATTCAAACGCTCTTGCTAGCGTTTGGTATAATCGGATTAGTTTGTGGTGTCCTCTTATACTTCCGGAGCGAAACGTTCCGACAGACACCGTAAAGAAAGGATGAATGACACGTTGAATGAAACACGAAAGCAACAAGTCCTCACGATGTATCGGCAAATCGATGAGCTCGACTTGCTGTTCACGAAATATTTCACGGAACTGAACGAGTTCGAGCTGAGCTATCAACAAGAACAGATGCTGCTTCTCTTCAAACGCCAAGAGACGTGGACGACGACAGAGATTGCGACGAAGATGTCCATCTCCAAAAGTGCTGTCAGTCAGGTGCTCAAAGTGCTCGAGCAACGCGACTTCGTCATGCGGGAAAAGAATCCCGAGAACCTTCGAGAAAGCTTCATCCGACTTGGTCCGAACGGCCTGGCGTACTCGAAACAAACCGATGCGATTGAAGAGCGCCTCGCTGAAGAGATGTTCTCCGTCCTTGAGGATGACGAGATGAAGATGATCAACCGTTCGCTCGCGTTGATGATTCAGAAATTCAAATAAAAAAGACAAATCGCCGCTAGTCGGACGATTTGTCTTTTTCGTTATACCAACCCTTGTACGATTCGATTCGCCGACCGCAACGCCCCTTCGATATGTCCCCCGAACTGCGCATCCGTCTCCGAACCAATCAAATGGAGACGGTCTCCGAGCTCAATCGGACCGTAAGCCGGGAATGCCGTGAGCGGCAGGAAGTCGTCAGATGTCGCTGTCTCTGATTCTGTCGACCAGTCCATATAATGAAATCGCAAGAAGTCATTCGCTTTCGAACCATACAGCTTCTCCAGTTGTTCGATGACACGCGTCTTTACTTGTCCTTCTCCTAACGCATCCCGTTCTCCCGGTGAGAGACGGAAAAATCCGAACAGCGCACCTGGTCCATCTATAAGAGAAGCGTCATGAATCTCTTGAAGTGGACCGACCCAGCTCATCCCAAAGCCAGACAGACCTTCTTCTCGCCAGAACGGTGTCTCGTATACGATGAGCGCTTTCGCCTGAGAAGCCATCCATGTGGGAGTCGTTTTGAGCGCTTTTCGCGTTTGCGCTGACAATGCCGGTTCAATTGCCACTTCCGCAACGAGACGAGGTGGAATCGCAAGGATCACGTCATCCGTGTGATGCACCGAACCATTTTGAAACGTCAGTTGGACTCGGTCCGACTGTCGCTCGATCGAGGTCAGGCGATGCCCAAGCCGAACGATGTCATCGGGCAACTTCGCATGCAGAGCTTCCACGAGACTCGTCATCCCACCGACTAAACGCTTGGATAAGACGATGCTTTCTTCCGGTAACACATGGCGTTCCGGTGCGGTCGTCGTTTGACGTTCGAGCACCATGTGTCCTGTCGTATGTTGAACGAATGACTCGAGTCCAAGTGTATCCACGAGTTCAGAGATGGTCTTCTCCGTATCCGGCCAATACCACGTCGGTCCGAGGTCATAGCCGTCCTTCGTCAAGATACGACCACCAATACGATCACGTGCCTCAAAGATGGTGACGTCATATCCTTTTTGATGAAGTTGGGTCGCAGCATAAAGCCCGCTGACACCAGCTCCAATGATGGCAATTGATTTCATTGTAAATTCTCCTTTGTCGTCCGTCTCTCCTCGATTATACTGAGTTAGATGGTTTTACATATGCAAGAAAGGACGACATCAATTGAAAAATATGTTCTATTATCTATTCTTCCCTTATATCGTATTGATGCGCATTTTGTACCCTTTTATTCAAACTAAGGGTCGGATGACTCTGGCGATGTGTCTCGTTTCATATCCCATATGGTCTCTATTTTTATTCGACCTCATTCAATGGTCGACCGCAATCGAATTTGTCACCATTATGTACGTATCAAGCGCTTTATATGTCCCTTATTTCTTCTTTGACACAGACGTGAAGCGAAGACGACCGAACGGATATATCCCAATCGAGGAGCGACATCATTAAATCCAATCTATTTCATTCAAATAGTCTAGAAGCTGTTGATTTGTGATGTCATCTTGTCTCAACAGCGCTTCTCCTTGCTCTACTCGCAGATCTTCCGGGAAATAGAGTTTTAGAATCGCCAAGCATGCTTCTACAGTCGATGCAAAACTCTCGTCCTTCACGTTGATCGTCAAATACCAACCTCGGATGACGCGCTTCACGATGGAGCGTTTCTCCAGATGAGACATCTGTCCACGAAGCAATTTCGACTTGGCTGCTTCAATTGAAGAAATCAAGTCCTGGTTCAACGCCTCACTCACACGAACATCCGGCTTCATGCGCGGGAATTGAATCGAGACATCTTCCCCGTCCACACATGTACAAAGATATCTTAGCCAAAAGCCCCATTCAAAACGATTCGCCGGATCCAGTGCCACATCGAGACGCCCGATATCATAATCGATTTTAATGACTTCCGGATGCTGCGTTAGCAATTGCTCCGTCTGCTCCACCAATTCTGTCGTATCGACGTCCTCATGCAAGAGCACCGTCAAATCTAGATCCGATTGCCCAGCAACGGCCGTCCCGCGACCGATGCTTCCATAAAGGTATATGCTGTGTAGCTGTTCATCGAATGCTTCTTTCACCAATTCGATTGCTTTAAAAAGGACAGTTTCAAACTCAGGCTGTATATGACGGATGGACGTCTGGTTGATGACATAACCCGCATCGTCCGTACCAAGTCGGGTCGGCCGTTTCATAGATACGTACCGACTCGTTGAAATGTAGTAAACTTCATGATGTATCAAACTCCTTTTTTTAGCTTATGCATGTCGGATTTGAAATGCCACGGTTCCCCCTTTCAAACCGGTTATATTTGGAAGTATAATGAAGACGTAGAAAGGGAGGTATATCTATATGAACGTCATCATGGTCTCATTATTCGGACTCATCTTCACGATTTTGCCAATCGCTGTACTAATCATCGGTATTTTGTGGATTCGCAATGTCGTGGCACGTTCTGAGAAACGAGCAGACGAGCAACTCTTTATGGAGCGTGAACGCTCGAAGCAGATGCAAGTATTAATCGAACGTCTCGACCACATCGAACAACAATTAGATTCGAACACAAAACGTAGCTGACTTCGGTTAGCTGCGTTTCGTCTTATATCGAGCGAGATTTGCGTACGTCACATGTTCAGGGTCGATTTGCTTCATCCGCTGATCAACGTGTCTAGATATCAGGACCGCGATGAACATGACCAGGAGTGGAACAGTCGATAAGCTAAATGATTCTGTTAGGATGATCGTAGTTGCAATTCCGATAAATATGCAGACGACAACCAGCGCAAGAATGAACTCCGACCAAACTATACGTTGATATTCCATCGCTTCATTGAAACGAAGCAACATTCGGGTACGTCTCCACATATAAACCATCAAAAGAGGTGGAATGAGCAAAAGGATTCCCAAGAGAACTTGAATGAGAGAGAACTCTCCAAACCACCACATCATCCATCCCCCTAACAAAAGAATGAGCGATAACATGACATTAATACGGTTCGTAAGTAGGCGAGCCTTAGTTATTTCTCGTAAACGCTCATCGTGCGACATCGTGTCCCCCTCCTTTTCATTTGATTAAAAATCAATTTGTACTGAAAAAATTTCATCTATTCTCTTTTACTAGCTCGCAATCACTCTCACTGTTAAAAGTCACTCCATCGCTTTCATAAAACGGGTCTAAAAGAAACAGGTGAAGATAGATTTATCAAAGATGAGGGACGACCGTATTTCATCGATTCGTCGATGAACGTCTCTAATGTACGCACGTTTTCCGTTACCACTTTGACGAGGTAACTATACTGCCCGGCTAAGCGATGACATTCGATCACAGACGACTGTTGACGACAAAATTCACGGAACGCCTCACAACGATGGGTGTCATAAAGAATAAAGGCGGTTACGTGTTTGTCCATCTTTTCGGGATTGATGACAGCCCGATAGCCTATGATGACTCCACGTTCTTCGAGTCGCTTCACCCGTTCTGTCGCAGCAGGCGTAGACAATCCAATTTGTCGTCCTAATTCGGTCATCGAGATACGGGCTTGTTGTTGCATCAATTCAACAATATGGCGGTCTATTTCATCCATTTGGCATTCACCTTTCAAAAATAAAGTGTAACGGTGCATAATCCGTTCTTTCTAAAGTCATTCGCTGAAACTTCCGTCAAACCTCTATGTATCTGCATTCCTCCGTTGCATACACTTGAAGTATCCAATTCAAGGGGGAATCAACATGCAAACGACAGTCGTTCCATTACTCATCATCGATGTCCAACAAGCCTTTCTTGATCCAAGCTGGGGAAACCGCAACAATCCAAAATGTGAAGAGAATATCGCACGGTTGATTGAAGCGTGGGAACATCATGATCAACCGATCATCTATGTCCAACATGTCACGAACGTTCCGACCTCACTCTTCTATTTCAAAAAAGACGGTCATTTGTTCCAAGACTTCATTCAACCTCGTGAACAAGATGTCATCTTAACGAAACAGGTGAATAGCGCCTTCATCGGAACAGACTTACAGGAACGACTCGAATCACTTGGTGCGACACAAATCGTCATCACCGGATTAATCACGAACCATTGTGTCGAGACGACCACACGGATGGCAGGAAACCTAGGCTTCAGTCCAATCGTCGTCTCCGATGCGACGGCAACGTTCGATCGACAATCGATCAGCGGGACATGGATTCCCGCAGCGGTCATCCATGATGTGTCGCTCGCTAGTCTAAATGAAGAATTTGCATCGATTCAGACGACAATTGAGGTCATGAAAGATGTGTTACAAAAAGAAGTACAGTCCTGATGGATTGTACTTCTTTTTATTCATAACCTGACTTTAAAGTATACAGATGTCACTCATATTTTTCGTATTGCTATTATTCATCAGTAGTTTCTATATATCCACTAATCAAAAATGGAATCTTTAAGTTCGCAAGCTTCATCAAGAAATCTGGTTCAAATTCTAACTTCACATCTAAGTGAGAGACCACATCCAAATCAATCCAGATATCATCGGCTCCACAAGAGCGAAGGGTATCAATATGTTCTGCCAGAGTGTCAATCATCCAAAAAAGTCCGATATACGGATTTTCCATTCTCTGAAATTTAAAAGGTGGTTCAAACGACGCATGACCTACCTTAGCGATTTCTTTACGTTTTCCGATATGCTCAATTTCCCCAACTTCCGTTTGCTTATAAAATTGAATACCTGTTTTCTCTGATGCAGCGCAAGGAGAAAAATGAGGCCCCATTAAATGACAAGGAATCATAAATCGATCGGATGGAATGTTCATATAGAACTCCTCGGTCATTTTTGCGGACTCGGATATTTCACTGCGTTTTTCACAAGCTTGTCTTCAATTGCTTTCGAAACATCGATTCCGGCAGCGTGAGCGAACGTCAACGCGTAAATCAACACATCTGCCAATTCCTCTTCCATCTCCGTCTTCTTCGCCTCAAGCGCTTCTTCACTCGACACCCATTGGAATACCTCAAGGAGCTCACTTGCCTCAAGTGATAACGATAACGCCAAGTCTTTCGGGTTATGATGGAACGCCCAGTCGCGCTCATCTCGGAATTTAATGACCTCATCCATTAATCGTTGTACTTCGTTCATATTTATACCCTCTCTCTTTGTAACTTCAATAATTTTCGTCGTAGCGATTCATCAGATGCATATAGATAGAGGCCTTTGACGCCACGCTTCATCAATATGTTAATCGAGTTCAAGACAATCTGTTCTTTTGCCAAATCAACATTCTCAATACCTTCGATTCCAGCATAGGCTCCCGTATCTTTATATAAATTCGGGTCAATCACCAGACCTTCCTGCTCCTCATCATAGGATACGGATGGGCCTAAAACGACACCAACATAGTTCAAATCAAATCCTTGAATCGTATAGATAGAGCCGGCTTCGGCGATGGTTTCTGCTTTTTCAGCCCACGTCGTTTTTCCACCGGTTGTATTCCATGGCATTTTATAATTTCCGTTCGACTCATATACATAATAGGTGTCTCCGTCCTTTTTGTGTAAAAAGTCAAAGGTCGAAACGACCCGACTCAAGCCGTATCGTCGATCTTGCTCGATGATGGCACGGTGCATCTCTTCTAACGTTTCAAATATTCGTAAATCGTATCGCTTAGATTTCGGTAATGGATTGATTCGTTTTTCTTTAAATGTGTTGACCCAGTTCATCATATCTTCATCTGCTTGCATCCGGAATTGATTGGTTAGTTTGTAGGTCTCAACCGTCCTTGCTTTCTTTTTATAATCATCCAATTTGAATGAATTCCAGTGACTCTTCAGTTTCAACACTTGATGTTGATCAAAAATAGCGATGACAATTTTAGCTTTCTTCAGCAACTCCTCAAGATGGTTGTTTTCTCGGAAATTGTTATAGGCATCTGATTTCGTCAGCAACAAGTGGGCTTCGTCCACAAAGATAATGTCGGCTTTCTCGTCTTTCAGTTTATTCAATAATGGCGTCGGTTTTATGAAGTCCCCTGCTTTAAGATGTTTCACCTGCTTGGCGATTCCTTTATACGTTTTCAACATCTCTTCATGATTAACAACCAAATAATTTTTTGTCTGATGAAGTGTTGAATTAGTGTCTTTTGTTCGAGCTTGGATTGTATTAAAGATTGAGCTCAAGACAACACTCTTCCCTACACCTGCTTCCCCTTCAATCACATATAAATCTCCGTATGTTGCATTCGGATCCACTTTCGACATTTGCGTTTCACAAAAATCAAGAACCTGCTCTTTTAAATCTAATTGCTCGACAGACAATTCTTTAAACGGAGACAGTTTAAAGATATCTTTATTTTCAATGGCATGAAGCTCATTTTGAACAAGTCCCTTCCGATGTAATTCATTCCAAAGTTCGGGAAACAATTCGTTGTCGTAGTAAGTTTTATTGTAGTAATTGTGCGTGAAGTCGTTCGCAGTTTTACTTTTATTCTGAAGTGTATACTTCTCATCTCCTAAAAAATAATTGATGAGCTTTGTTTCGAGATGAAATGTTGCTGAACGGTTGAACTTGTCATGATTGACGAGATGAATTTGACTCAGCTGTTTCCGTTCCGTTTGTTTAAGCTTTAGATGTTGCTTCATTCGCTTTTTAAAATGAACCGTTTCACCAATGTATGCTTCTTTCTCTCCGTTCAAAATGTAAATCACCGGATAGTTCACATATGTTTCTGTATCATCGATGCTATGTAGACTACTTTCTTCGAATGTGAATGGAACGACTTTAACCATACAACAGACCTACTCTCTTCTGATTTCAAATTATATCCATTTCATCATACAATACCTTTTTAAATGATTACGCATCACTTTCCGAGTTCTAAATCAGATAATGGTATAATTCCACTAAAAAGGGAGGGATTCGGTGCTTACTTTTCAAAACGTCTCGGTTCGCCAACAAGACACACTCATTCTCGAAAACATTTCATTTACGATCCAACCAGGTGAGTTGGCGGCTATCCACTGTGGCGTCATTTCCCGAGAAATCATCTTCGGTCTCATCAGTCAGGAGATCACGACTTATACCGGTAACATCGACCATGCTTCAACGCTGTCCCTCTTCTCCATCCGGGACGGTTTATACGACCGACTCACCATCGAGGAGTATTTGCGCTTCACCAAGCGCCTATATGATTCAACTGACTCGGTCGACTCGGTGATGCAGCAACTCCAACTCACGACTTACCGCAAGCAACGCCTCCACCGTCTCAATCGTTCCCTCGTCAGACGCACGCAGTACGCCGCGCTGCTTCTCCAAGACCGTGACCTGTATGTGTTTGAAGAACCGGACCAAGACGTGGACCAAGAAACACGACACCTTTTACGCGATACGTTACAGACATTGACGTCGAGACAAAAAGCCGTCCTTGTCTTGACGAGCAACATGGAGAGTGCGCTCTTCATGACATCGACCGTTTATCGGATTGACCATCGTCACTTGCGCTTGTTAGATGTGGAACCAGAAGAAGAGGATGAGACTGACATCTCATCTGAGGTCATCCACGTCCGTTTCGAGAAAATCCCGACGAAAGTGAACGAAAAAATCATCTTACTCGATCCTCCTGAAATCGACTTCATCGAAAGTCAGGACGGACAGTCGATTTTACATAGTCAATCGGATCAGTTCCCGAGCGTCTTCACAATGAATGAGCTCGAGACGCGTTTGACTCCGTACGGTTTCTTCCGCTGCCATCGGTCATATCTCGTGAACTTACAACGTGTCCGCGAAGTCATCACCTATACGAAAAATAGCTTCAGTCTCGTCTTGGATGATTCAGAGAAGACAACGATTCCGTTATCCAAGACAAAAATGGCAGAATTGAAGACGATGATGGGTCTCAAATAGTCTCCATTCATAGTTCATATCGCTTCGTTCACCTCATGATAAGCGCCATTTGTCGCCATTTTAGTGCGGTCTTCCCCCATTCCTTATACGATAGAGGCAAGCAAGATGACATCGACAAGGAGGAACGGGAATGGAACCAATCATTCAAGTGAACGGGTTAAAGAAATTGTTTGGAAACGAGGAAGCGTTACATGATGTGACGTTCACGGTAGGAAAAGGGGAAGTGTTCGGCTTCTTAGGACCGAGTGGTTCAGGAAAGACGACGACGATTAAAATTTTGACGTCACAACTCGCACAGACAGCTGGCGATGCTACCGTATTCGGTGTGCCGGTCGCTGACTTGAAACAAGAACAGTACCGCAAACGCATTGGCGTGTTGACGGACAATAGCGGTCTCTATACACGACTTTCTATAGAAGAGAACTTGAGCCTATATTGCGACCTCTATGATGAACCGAAGACCCGGATTGATGAAGTATTGAACATGGTCAATCTTAGCGGGGAACGGAAGAAGCGCATCGACAAACTCTCTAGAGGAATGTTGCAACGGGTGACGCTCGCACGCGCCCTTCTTCATGAGCCAGAGCTCCTGTTTCTAGATGAACCGACATCGGCTCTCGATCCGGTCAACTCTCGACATATCTATAAAGGGATTGAACGGTTGAAGGCTAACGGAACGACCATCTTTTTAACGACACACGACATGCAAGAAGCCGAAGAGCTATGTGACCGTGTCGCTTTCTTACATCAAGGGTCGATTCAACTGCTCGATGCACCGAACATATTGCGCAGGAAATATGCGACGGGATCGATGCGGGTCGAATTGAACAACGGTCAGACGCATGAAGTGACGCAAACCGACGAAGGCGCGGATTGGCTCCATAAACAGATGCGTGCTAAAAATATCGCATCGATCCATTCCAACGAGCCGACACTCGGCGATATCTTTATCGAAGTGACAGGGAGGAAATTATCATGACTTTTTCAATGAAACGTGCACTCGCTATTTTCCAGAAAGACTACAAGGATTTGTCTCGAAACTTGTTCGTCTCGTCGACCTTGATCATGCCGCTCTTCTTCGCTGTCTTCTATTCACGAATCGGTGACGGTGGCGTTGATATCACGTACTTCGTCATCAACATCACGTTCAGCCTCGTGGCCATCTTCGTACAGTGTGCGTTGATTGCCGAAGAGAAAGAGAAAAACACGCTCCGTGGGCTCATGTTATCCCCGGCGAGCACGCTCGACATCTTGCTTGGGAAGAGCGCCCTCACATTCGTGACGACGATGATCCTCATTGTCGGATCGGCATTTTTGATGGACTATGCCCCGCAAAATCTGGCTGTGATGGCCCTCGCGCTCATCGTCTCGACATTCTTTTATATCGGGATTGGAACGATGTTCGGCTTGATGACGAAGACGGTCATGGAAGCTTCATTGATTGTCATGTTGCCGTTCTTTTTCTTCTCGTTCTCACCGATGTTGTTGCCACTACAAGATCGTTTCGCCATCATCGGAGTGCTTGAGTATTTACCGAACGTGCTCTTAATTGATGTAGCTCATCAAGTGGAAGACGGTGCGAACTTCGGTGCCGTAGGACTTGAGCTTGGATTGCTAACTGCTTGGGCACTTGCTGCATTCGTCGGTAGCGTCGTGATGTATAACCGGAAGCAGACGGATTAAAAGCACGAATTTTTTATCCGTATATTTCTATTTTTATTCTTTGTATAAAATAACCTTTATATAGCTGTTGATTTGAATAAATATTTACATTTATGCACTTTAGTGTTAATATTTGCTTTAGAACTAAACAACCAAAAATATCCGCTTCTTAACTATTGCCTTTTAGGTGTAATGAACTGAGCTGCCTTCGTAATTGATGTCAGCATGCTCATTCTGTTTTCCGGCGAATCGCTTCTACACGGTAAGTGCGGAGCTTCCGCCAGAATACGATGTTAAAGATAGATACTCGATCTGGTTGCTCTTGTGATTCTTCTAATTCCATGTGTGCGGAGGGGCTAGAAATAGCCTACAACATGTATAAGGAGAATTTTATGAAAACACAAGAGAGTTCTATTGAGTTATCTCGAGTTGAAAAGAGGAAGTTGAAGAATAAAAACTCAATTTCCAAGGGGCTTCGTTTTTTTGGTAGCGTACTTAAAACCGTATACTACTTGATAGCGATACTCGAAAAACTATTCAATTCACTTTAACATCGGATTTTTATTATTCGGAGGTTTTCATGGACTATTCTTCTTGTAAACTATATAAGATTGAAACAAAAAAGTCGCTCTCATACATTCTACAAACCCCGAAGAGTAGTTTGAAAAATGTAAATCTTTGTTATTATCCAAAGGTGAATATTTTCAATAAAAATACTTCTTCAGGAAAAGTACGAACATTTTATAATCCTACGGGAGAACATAAAAAAGCGTTAAGAAATATTAATCGTTCCCTCTCGGTTTTACCAATACCACCTTATGTGATCGGAGGCATTAAAAAACAAAGTATTATTTCAAACGCCTCTAAGCATATGTCTTCAAGGTTTTTTTTATCTATGGATATTAAAGACTTCTTTAACCACGTTCCACAAAAATATATCTATTCTTTTTTTAAAAATGATTTAAAAATGTCGATTGATTCAGCAAAGATTTGTACAACCCTCGTTACTTACGAAATAGACAACCACTCAATACTTCCTCAAGGGTACCCCACTAGTCCTATATTATCCTACCTTACTAACAAAAAAATGTTCGATAAAATTTCCCAATTATCCAGTCAGAATAACATCATTTTTTCACTGTATGTAGATGACCTAACATTTTCTTCTCCTAATCCCATATCAAAAAAATTCGAAAATGAAGTCAGAAAAATATTGAATTTTTACAGTTATAAAGTAAACTCTTCAAAAACTAAAAGACAATACATTACTAAACCTGTACTAATCACAGGTGTTATTATTAATAACGGGGAATTGCTCCCTCAAATTAAACATACTAAACAAATGATAGATTATATCCATAATATTAAAAGTAGAGACCTCCACGAAGTTAACATTGATTCATGGGGTAAAAAAATACGAGGATACTATTACTATCATCAAGCTTTTGAATCGTATTCAGGAATTAAATTTCCTCAAATAAAAAACTTTTTGGGCAATTACAAGAAATGATGTTTGTTAATTATCCAAAACGTTTTTGAGAAAACAAAGAAATTTTATCAAATCATACTAGACTTCAAATAATATTCTTGGTTATCGAACTGAGTTTTATTAAGTTGCTGTGCTATATGTGTGTAGTGCAAAATAGGAGTGCAGAGTTGTGACTTTTCCGTTGCACACTTTTGCACTCCTATGGTTCTTACGCAATGTTGGTGAACGATGACGCTACTTTGGTCAAATGGCATGGTTGAGGGGCAGTTCAATCGACTGAAAATGATCAAACGTTAAATGTATGGTCAGGCGGGATTGGAACTGTCTACTGATATATGAATCGACATCTACCTAACCATAGAGATGGAGTATTTCATCAGAAGTGAAGAAGAACCATTTTAACAGTATTGATTACAATACCATCACGCCCGTGAAATTTTGGCGAAAGAAAATCATCCATAGGTACTTAAATAACTTAATAAAATATACCAAGATTATGATTAGTTACTTTTATTATCACCTTTTTTGAATGATAAAATTTCTTTATCTAATCTTTTTTTACATTGTCGTATCGTTTGGTTGCTAATTTTCATAAATTTTTCACTATTAAGTTCGACTTTTTTATCATATTCTTTCCATGAAATTTTATTATTCTTATTTATTTCATGAAAAATTTCTAATAATTTGTGTTGATATTTCCTAAATTCATCTAACTCCGCTTCTAAACCTTCAACAAACATAGCTTCTGATTTCAACTTTGCAGATGAGTGACTTATTTCGTTTCTTTTAAATGTTTCTTGTTCTAAATACTCATATATCAAATCAAAATCTGCTTTCAATTCTTCTTCTTTCTTCGTTATTTTTGATTTGATGGATCTAATTTCTCTTCTATTTAATCTTTTGTTTGTCTCTAATAACTCTTGACCTTTCTCTATTTCTACTTTCTTTTTTTAGCAAAATTATAATGATCATTATAATTTCTAAGAATATTAAACCATTCAAAATTTAAAGTATTCAAATGCAAAAGTTCCTGCACTAAATTATCAATCTTATTGATACGTAAGTTTGAAATTATCAGTTCCCTTTGCTGTTTGTCGTTTAGCCTTGCACTTTCTATCATACTTTCTAATTGAACTTTAAGAGTTTCTTTTTGAAGGCTTTTCTGTGCTTTTAATTGAAGTGATGTTGCGATAGAAACTGTTACAGCACCAATAATGGCACCAAAGTATCCACCCCAATAGCTCAACCACCCGTTGGCATCCCCAATTGCTTTCGAAAATATCTCAACATGCATAAATAAAGATAAAATAACTGGCGTAAGTACTATTAATATTACCGCTCCAATTCCAATCCGCCTTAGATAGTTAACTTCCTTCTTCTTTATTAATTTCTCTCCCATATCTCTCCCTCTTTCTACTCCTTATAATATGTTAACAGCGATTTCAAATTGGAACTTCCTTACTTTTGATGAAACGCCATCCCTATTATTATACAAACATCGATTCTCGTCTCCGTAGAAAAGTCAGGTTTTAAGTGACACTTAAGGTTTTAATACGCAGCAATTCTAATCATATACAACTATACATTCGAAGTTGAATTGTTTTCAGACGATTAGGCGTATGGTCGTAAGGTTGCAAAATGATTGTTCCATACATTATAAAATTAAGTGCAACACCGGAACGCGAATGCAAAAAAAACACCGCGGCATCCTCGTGTAGAATGAATTTACCACACAAACATTCAGACGGAGGAATCACTATAAGCCACACCCACCTTACCAAAACGGAACACGTGAAAATAGAAATCTATCGGAGCTCGGGACTTGCTCAACGGTGCTACGAGAAGGCAAAGACCCGTTGCGCCGCCAAGACGAAGCTCGACGACGGAACTCGGCAAGGAGTTCAATGGTCACGAGCACATTCAGACATTGCTCGGCGTGCCGATGTATGTAGCCGACCCATACGTATCGTGGCAACGGGCGACCGAGAAAGTGCCTGAACTAGAAAACCGCACGCGTGGTCTTCACCGAGGAAGTGTTGCGCTTAATCTGACAAACAACGGGTAAAAAAGTCTCTGCCAAAAATATACAGAGACTTGAGAAATATATTAATTGCATAATTCGTTATACGTTGATTCACTAATCTCATCGTACCCATAGTCACAAAAATATTCGTATGCTTCTGCTCTCCAATCCCGTTCTTCTGTTAAATAGAATATTTCTTCCTCCAACTCTTCATTTCTCTCTCGGAGATTCTCTAGTTCTTCAACCATCTTTAGATACTCTTGATACTGCTCTTCCTCATATTCAAACGCTTCTGCTCGTCCTTCCGTCCCACGCTCTGCTTCTTCAGCAGCATGATCCGCATTGGCACCAAACTTATTAATCTCATCGCAAGCACTCAACAAGAAGACAGTTGTTATCATAACTATAGATATTCTTCGTCTCATATTCTGCTGCTCCTTTTAGTACATCATTCTACCCGAGAGATGACCCATACTTGTTTTTTTAAGTATGAACCGATTGAATTTCCTCATTTCACTCATCATATACTCTCAGAGCCGCCTCAATTAGATCATCTAAACCCGATAGACTTACTTTAAAGTGTCATGTTTATTACAGCATACGTTCTATCTCGTTGCCCGCCTGTTGACGAAAGTTCAATTACGTTCTCTTCGACTAATTGATCAAGACAAGCACAGACGTCTGAGTAAATTTTGTAGCGTCCTGTATTGTAAGACTTATTTGAAGCACCATTGAGCACTAGATACTCTGCTACATCGTCAGCATTTATCGATCTTAACCTACAAGTTTTGATATATTCCAAAATTGCCGTTCGAAAATGACTTTTTGTTAGTAAATTCTTCGAGCTTACTTGACGTTTTGATGAATCGTAACGCTTGTTTAGTAATTCAGTTCTACGTGCGTCTTCGATTTCTTTTTGTTTCGCGACGTATTCTTTCTCCTTCTGCTGCACTTCCTGTAAAAAGGAATATCTTAGCTGCGTTTCGATTTTCGGATCGCTTAGCTGTAAAGTTTGGGTAGTTAACAGCGCAGTAGATAGGCTAATTTCATATCCTGCATTTAAAACAAATGCTCGGAATGGACTTTCTTGCCTATCTTCAATAAAGCGTCGAACAGAGAATTGAATACTATCTTCTTTAGATTGGATGTAGTAAAGGCTTCGAACTTTATAAGAATCCGGAGTATTTTGATGATGATAATCAAATAATTCAAATAAGGATTGATCATACGTTATTTCATTCAACAATGTTTCCCACATTAAATCTTCAGGAGTCTTCATTGCAAGATTCAACTCAGCTTCCCAAAGGTGTATCACATGACGTCCTAAATCAATCGACTGTTCTGTTTTTTCAATGAACCAAATCGGTATAAGTCCCTTTTCTTTAAAATATGTATTCCGTTTAATAATTTGATTAGCCAATTTTTCATCTCGATTTTGTGTCACGTTGGTAAGCACCGTAATCGCAATTTCTTTATTCACATTTTTTACGATAATATCAGGATAGTAACGCCACTTTTCAGTCGCTTTTGCTACAAAACCGTATTCAACTTCGAGTTCCTTATTTACTTTTTGTTGAGCTTTCAGTTCATCATGAATAAAGTTCTTTATAACCGAATGCTGTTTTGACTCTCGTTTAATCTGCTCCTCATATTTGTCACTCTCAATAGAAAGTTCACATGACTTTGACTTCTTGTGAGAAAAATGAAATTTCCGCTTATCTCCAGATTTAATAACAAGTGTTTCCTTACAATAAGGACAGCTAAATGCTCCTTTAGTCGAACTTTTTTTCAGTTCACGAATTTCTCGCTTTTCATCTAATAATACTGATAAGTTTATGTTCCTTCCCTCATATATCGCTTCTTGCAAAATCAATCCCTCCCTAATTAAAATGGATTATTAAAATACATTATATTACTTTTTAGTTTCGTTTATTCCATTATATAACATCGATATCACTTTAAAAATATAATCCTTAGAGAAGAAAAATAGCTAACTGACTTTAATCATTTTGAATCATCACTGACAACAAAAAAACCACCCACCAGCTTTCGCTGATAGATGGCTCTCATTAAGACGTATGACTTACATCATACCGCCCATTCCACCCATACCGCCCATGTCAGGCATTGCAGGAGCGTCTTTTTCTGGCTTGTCTGCGATGACGGCCTCTGTTGTGAGGAACATCGCTGAGACAGATGCTGCGTTTTGGAGTGCTGAACGCGTCACTTTCGCCGGGTCGACGATACCGTGTGCGATCATGTCGACATATTCGCCAGTTGCCGCGTTGTACCCGACACCGACTGACTCGTTCTTGAGTTTCTCGACGATGACCGAACCTTCTTCACCCGCGTTTTCCGCGATTTGACGGACCGGTGCTTCGAGTGCACGAAGGACGAGTTTCACACCCGTTGCTTCATCCGCTGTCACTTCTGCAAGCAACGCACGAACAGCCGGGATGACGTTGATGAGTGATGTACCACCACCCGCAACGATTCCTTCTTCGACGGCCGCACGTGTCGCGTTGAGCGCGTCTTCGATGCGAAGTTTACGCTCTTTGAGCTCTGTCTCCGTAGCTGCACCGACTTTGACGACGGCTACGCCACCAGCGAGTTTCGCGAGACGCTCTTGGAGTTTTTCACGGTCGAAGTCAGACGTTGTCTCTTCGATTTGGTTACGGATCGTTTGAACGCGTGCTTTGATCGTTTCTTCGTTTCCTGCACCTTCGACGACAGTCGTTGTGTCTTTTGTGACGACGACTTTCGATGCGCGACCGAGCATGTCGAGTGATGCCGATTTGAGATCGAGACCGAGGTCTTCTGTGATGACTTGACCCCCTGTGAGTGTCGCGAGGTCTTCGAGCATCGCTTTACGACGGTCACCGAATCCTGGTGCTTTGACGGCTACCGCGTTGAACGTACCACGAAGTTTATTCAAGACGAGTGTCGCGAGTGCATCGCCTTCGATGTCTTCTGCGACGATCAAGATCGGCTTCCCTTGTTGCACGACTTGCTCGAGCACTGGGATGATTTCTTGAATGTTCGAGATCTTCTTGTCTGTGATCAAGATGTACGGGTTGTCGAGTGACGCTTCCATCTTGTCAGAGTCTGAGATCATGTATGGTGACAAGTATCCACGGTCGAACTGCATTCCTTCAACGACGTCGAGTTCAGTCGTGAAGCCGCGTGATTCTTCGATTGTGATGACACCGTCGTTACCGACGCGCTCCATCGCTTCTGCGATCAATTCGCCGACTTCTTCGTCTGCTGCCGAGATGGCCGCGACTTGTGCGATCGCTTCTTTTGACTCGATTGGTTTCGAGATGGCTTTCAACTCTTCAAGTGCGCGTGTGACCGCTTTGTCGATTCCTTTACGAAGAATCATCGGGTTCGCGCCCGCCGTGACGTTCTTGAGCCCTTCACGAATCATCGCTTGTGCGAGGACTGTCGCTGTTGTCGTACCGTCCCCTGCGACTTCGTTCGTCTTCGACGCGACTTCCGCAACAAGTTTCGCGCCCATGTTTTCGAAGCGGTCTTCGAGTTCGATTTCTTTCGCGATTGTCACACCATCGTTCGTGATGAGTGGTGAACCGAATTTCTTCTCGAGGACGACGTTACGTCCTTTTGGTCCAATCGTTACTTTGACTGCGTCAGCGAGTGCGTCGACGCCGCGAAGCATCGCATGACGTGCATCTTCTGAGAATTTAATATCTTTTGCCATCGTTCATTTCCCCCTAAAAAAGTTTTTGAATAATGGTGCTTAGCCTACGATTGCGAGAATATCGCTCTCGCGAACGATTAAGTACTCTTTTCCATCATGCTTCACTTCGGTACCTGCATACTTCGAGTAGATGACCAAATCATTTTCTTTCACGTCGAGATCGATGCGCTTGCCTTCGTCCGTCACGCGGCCTGTACCGACTGCGACGACTTTCCCTTGTTGCGGCTTTTCTTTCGCCGTATCAGGAAGCACGATGCCCCCGATCGTCTTTTCTTCTTTCTCCACGACTTCGATGATGACACGATCGCCTAGTGGTTTTAACATGGAAAAACCCTCCTCCGAATATGAATGATGTAATGTGTATCGTAAGGTTTTAGCACTCAGTTAAAAGGAGTGCTAACATTGATAAGTGTAGTATGAGCCGATTAAAAAATCAAGTGGGGAGCATTAAAAAATGCTCTTACTCGCGGTCAAGAGAACTTATTTGTTACAATGAGAAAAAGGTAGGTTCACTCTTATGATTAAGGACGTGTTGAATTGGCTACACTAAACTCAAACCAATCGATAAATACCCGTTTTTCGATGGCGCCTAACATTCGTCTCCGGCACCTCACCCCGATTTTACTATATGCGTTCGTCCAGCTATTCCCGCTCGTCCTCAGTGAAGTACGACCTGAATGGCTAACAGAAACGTTCGTCGGGCTCTGGCTCGCCATCGGATTCGGTGTGACGATTGTTCTGTCAATCTTGCTCATCTGGCCAGACTTGAAACAATACAAGGCCCAAGGCATCCAGTCGAACTTGAACGACACGGTCAAATGGATCGGGCTCGGGATTTTGATGCAATACGGGCTCGTCATCGTGGCGAACTTGATTGAGACGGCCATCTCTGGTGAACTCGTCGAGTCGATGAACACACAAAATATTGCCGAGATGGTGGAAGTCATTCCACTTATGATTTTGCCGGTCGTCTTGCTCGGACCGATCATCGAAGAGATTCTTTTCCGTCATATCTTGTTCGGGAACTTGAACGCGCGCTTCGGTTTCTGGATTGCGTTTGGGGTCAGTTCGATCCTATTCGCACTCATCCACCAAGATAATCGGTTCCTCGTCTATATCGCGATGAGTTTCGCATTCTCTTACGCGTATGCGAAGACAAGACGATTGATCGTTCCGATCGCCATCCACGCGTTTAACAACGCGCTCGTGATGCTCGTACTATTTTTAATGTAGAAATGAGGTGGCAGTTATGCCGCGACAATTAAAAGTGATGATGCTCTTCAGTCTATCGTTCGGTGTGTTGTTCACCGTCCTCGCGTACTTCTCGGTACAAGAGTACGGCTTCAGCTTCTGGACGTACTTTATCATCGCCGTCGCCGCTTACGACTTTTTCAAAGTGTATCAAATCTTGGCACTCGCCCGAAAAGTCAAAAAAGAAGGCACGGACAAATCCGCATAACGAAACCCCGAGTCTTACGAGCTCGGGGTTTTTCTTATGGTTGTAACTTTCGATTGATCCTGTATCTCTTCTTGATAGACACTTCGAATGAGAAGTCCGCGCAGACCGAACAATACACCTAATGCAACATAAATGGTATCAATTAATGAGAGTTGTGGTTTATCTAAGAAGAAATTAATGACCACGCCAATGACCAGCAAACCGTAAATCGTGATGTTCATGAGTGTCGCATCGACTTGTCTCATGATTCTTTTGCTCACCTTTTCCTCAAGCTTTTCAATTTCTTCGTGTCGATAGCCATAGATGGTGAACCCTAGCCCCGTGAGTGACAAGGCGACGAATTCACCATCCCATAGCGCAAACAAAAACAGTCCTACAAAAAAGACCATAAATCCGATCAGTAACTTCTTACGCACAATATCCCTCCTTATGATGGAATCCATAGTTTCGCAAAATCAAAATAACCGAACAAGTCGACACAGACGTCCTTCAGCTCGACCGGGAACGGGATCGTCCGCTCCTCGTTATAGAGCGGGATGAAATACGACTTCTCTTTCAACTCGCGCTCAATCTCCCGGTGCAGCGGCAACCATTCTTCAAACGGCAGGTCATCATATTGCCCGACCCGCTCCGACATCCCCTCTATATAAGGGAACACTTTATGCGGGGGCGAGTACTCGTTCGTCATGAACTGTTCAAACCCGAGCGTGATGTTCCGCTCGAACACTTCCCCGTGAACGACCAAATCGATGTATTCATAATACGTCTTGTCATGGATCGAATCTTTGAAGCTGATGGGCACGAACTCATAAGCAATGCCGTGACGCGTTAACATTTCGGCAATCCAGTCGGTCGTATCATTCGTGAAGTCCGTCTGTTTGATTCGAATCGGTCGGTCGAATGTGACGGGTGTTCCTTTTGGAATGCGATACGTCTCGCTCAGCGAACCGAGAAACCCTCGGTCGTTCGGTGTTCTCCGTTCATTCCGTGTCCCGATTTCCGGTCGAATCTCCGCAATCAATCGATGCATGTAATGTCTCGCTTCTTCATTGGCGAACACACTATTCGGGTGACTGTTCAAGATGACAAGCCCGAACCCGGACGGTGTCGAGATGTGTCCGGTTTCTTTGGAATCTCTTGATGAGATGCGATACGTCGGATCGTATCCGTCCGGCACTTTGATGAACTCGACCCGGTCCAGGAGCGCCCGCACCCCAAAATAATTCTCGAAGGCGAGAAGGACCGTCTTCTCCTTGTCATGGCGATCCAATTGAAACGGCCCCGTCCCGACACTTCCTTTAGCGATACTCGTATGAATCATCGACAGTTTCGGGATGTACGAATTCCGACGCCGGTCGAGCGTGACGTCGACGCGATACGTGCCGTTCGATGCGATATGCCGGACGTGCCGATACATATATCGATACGCATCCGACTGAACGAGTGTGCGTAAACTTTTCGTCACATCTTTACTCGTCATGAGCGACCCGTCATGGAATCGGACCCCTTTCCGAAGAAACAAGACGAGCGTATTCCCCTGCCATTCATAGTGATGCGCAAGCTCCCCTGTGACCTCACCAGACGCGTCAATCATGAACAGACGATTGAAGACGTTCTGGACGAGGTGGGCACTGTGGATGTCAGCCGCCTCGAGCGGATGTGTCGTCAAAAAGTGACGACGGCGCGGGATGATGAGCGCATCACTCGACGTCTGGACGTAACCGAACTTCTTCTCGAGCTGGCGCATGAACCGTCCCGCCTGTGCCGGCGACCAGTCCCACTCCAGTTGACTCGTCACTGCCTCGACTGACTCTTTCTCCATGCGTTCGAGCAGCTGTTTGGCTAAATCACGCTCGACGTGACGCAACCATTCGAGACGCGTCAAATTCCCCCGTCCACGTCCGCTCGTATACGTGAGCCACCCTTCTTCTTGCCACCGTGCCAAATGACGCTTCGTCTGTTTCGGGCTTAAATGAATGGCTTCCGCCATATCAGAAATCGTGTACGCCCCATCGCGACATTCTTTCCACAATCTAAATAAATACGCATCCACGTCACATCCCCCTTAAAAGTGGACATCATTTCCCCATGTCGTCCATTTTTCAAATCCGTTGTCTTGTTTATCATACAGTTACAGAATGGAAGGTGACAAGATGAAATGGAAAGATATACCTAAACCAATAAAAGTTCGACTCGTAACATCATTTTTTAATCGTTCGGTCTCATTCGCCATCATGCCGTTCATGGCACTTCTCTTTGTCAAAGCGTTCAATGAATGGATCGCGGGCGTCTTCCTGATCTCGCTCGTCTGTCTCGGATACGTGATCGGGTTGATCGGGGGCTATCTCGCTGATAAGTTTTCAAGAAAGCGACTTCTCGTGTTGACGGCAAGTCTCACAGCATCAATGTTTCTCATCATGACGCTCAGTCTTCAGTTCGACCAGATGATCATTTTCATGATCGCCTATACGATTTTCACGGTCACGAATAACCTCGGGAGGCCTGCGATGAGCGCCATCATCATCGATGCGACAACGCCTGAGAACCGAAAAGCCGTGTACGCGCTCGATTACTGGTTGATCAACTTATCCATCACGATCGGGACGGCACTCGGGGGCTGGCTCTATGTCAGCAATCAATTGTTACTATTTTGGATTTTGACGTTCACGTCGAGCATGTTGCCGATCGCGTACGCCATCTTCCTCGAGGACACGAAACGGACGTGGACCTCTCAAAAGCTTCGCCTCGTCTTCGTCGATGTGTTCCAAAGTTATCAAATCGCCTGGCGTGACCGCCCGTTCGTCAAAGTCGTCTTCGGCTCGATGTGTATCCTCGCTGCCGAGTTCTCAATGGGCAGTTATGTCGCGGTCCGGCTCGCCGATTCATTCGAACCGCTCTCGATTGAATCATGGACAATCAACGGGGTGCGGATGATGAGTCTCATTCAAATCGAGAACACGCTCATCGTCGTCGCGTTGACGTTCTTCATTCAACGTCTCGCCTCCCGTTTCTCAAACAAGCATACGCTACTCGGCGGACTCGCGTTGTACACGATCGGATACGCCGTCATCACGAGTGCGAACTCGATGATGCTACTTCTCGGTTTCATGCTCATCGCCACGTTCGGCGAATTGTTGTACTCGCCGGTATTGAACACGGAGAAGGCAAACATGATGCCAGAGGACCGACGTGGTGCGTACTCTGCGTTTGCTGGGACCTCATTCGCCGGTGCCGACTTCTTATCACGTTCGACGATTTTGATTGGGTCGCTTCTCACCCCGTTCATGATGAGCGTCTACATCGGACTGTTGGTCAGCTTCGGCTGTTTCCTCGTCTATAGCGGCATCTATGTAAAAGAAAAGCTCGTCCTGCGACGAGCCGCGTCCTAAATCAAACCCATCCTTTCTCAGTGGAAGGATGGGTTTTAGTCGAGCTGTTGTTGGTGCATCGCATAGATCAAGGTCAACGCCCGGATGCAGAAGATTGTCGAGAAGCCATAGATGCTCAGCTCGAGCAACGAAACAGATGGATATTGTAGGCCAAGGGAGACCACATAGCCTACTAAACAAAGCAAGACGACAAGTGTGATCGTCCATTCATCCGACTTCCGCTTCATCTTCTCCGCCAACCCCTTCTCTTCTTTCTCTACACGTTCCCGCTGCCAAAAGTAAAAGAACACTGCATACATCGCAAACGAGATTCTTGGAACGTCACCTAAGAGTAAATCAAAAATGATGAGACCTAAAAATAAGTATGTCCCTAATTGATAGCCGCTCTGCATTTGAAGACGCGAACGAAGTGATCCGTTTGACCCCCACTTCATAATCCAATCACCGCCACGGTCAATCCACCGTAGACGAACCCGAGTACGATGGCACTGATTGCCATACGTTTATATTGCGGATATTGATAAAGGGCAACCGCCCCACCAACGACGTGAACAAATGCGACGATAAACGTCAAAATCGGAAAAAGCATAAAGAACCTCTTTTCTTTTTAGGAAATCATGGAAACAAATCCATTTTCCGATATACTTGAGTGCGAACTCATTATAACAATTATGGATAGGGAGTTGGAGTCCTATGAATTATTCGCGTATGGATTTGACGACAGAAGAAATGTTACTCGTGAACAGCGAAGTCGAAAAACGAAAACGTAGCTTGCTCGTCGCCTACTTGCTTTGGTTTTTCCTCGGTGCATTTGGTGCGCACCGTTTCTATTTCAAAAAAATCGGTTCAGGAATCGCCATGGTCCTACTCGTCGTCTTGACGCTCGGTCTCGGTGCATTCATCACAGGCATTTGGGCACTCGTCGATGCGTTCCTCATGCCAGGTTGGCAACAACGGGAAGTCGAGCAGATTGAGCGCGAGACGATTGAGCTGCTTCAAACACGCTCTGATCGCTATACAGGTTTCTAATCAAAAAAGACGATTGAGGCATATCGCCCCGATCGTCTTTTAATGTTCTGTTAAGTAGAAGGCGAAGTCCCGTGATTTTCGCTCTTTCACCGCATTATGAATCCAGAGCCAAGCCAACCCTTCCAACTCACGAGCAAGCTTCAGACCATGAAGCGGATGCGTATCGAAGCCGATCTTGTTCGATAGTTCGACAACAAGCCGCACCGCTTCCTCATCTTCACCCGCGACGAACATGACGGAGCCATCCGGATCGCCTAAATTCTCGACCCCTGTCTGATTGAACGCCTTCACAACTTTCGTATCAGGAATGAGTCGTTGCAAATATTCCGCACCCGACACCCCGTCCGGTCGCTCGACCTCGTTAAACTCGATCGCGATCGGATTCGTCACATCGATCAATACTTTCCCATTTAGTCCGTCGAGTGTCGGTAACAGGTCGACTGCTGCCGTGAACGGTGTACAGAGCAATAGAACATCGCTCGTCGAGGCGACCTCTTGTAAGGTCAGTGTGCCTTCTCGCTCCGTCCGTGTCCCGTACAGCACCTCATAGCCTGCTCGTTCGAACTGCTCCCCGAGCGTGCGTCCCACTTTCCCGGCACCTAAAATCCCGAGTTTCATGATTCACAGCTCCTCGTCTGTCCGCGTGACCGTTCCTCCATACTCTTCTGCAAGCCCGTCTAAAATCGATGGGTCGAATTCTTCTCCGATCGCCATGACCCCGGTCTGACCTGGTTCGATGTTACCGACCGTCCGTTTGAACGTGTCTTGGATGCCTTGTAAATGTTTTACGTCTTTCGTGCCGCCGATGAGACCACCTGTGAGTGTCCCGAACAGAATACCGAACGGACCTCCGAGGATTCCAACCGCCATCCCGATGAGTGCACCTTTCGTCGACTTATTGACCGGTGCGAGCTGCGCCGCATCCTCAAACGAGAACGCCCCGTTCTCTTCACGCTTGATGACGACCAATTGTTCAAAACCGACGAGCCCATCCGAATGGTACTTTTTCAGCTTACTGAACGCCTGATACGAAATCGCCTCTTCTGGGAACGTGAACGTGACGATGTGATACGGTTGTTTTTCCTTTTTAGCCATGAAAAATTCCTCCTTTTAGGTAGAAAACATGACGCGCACTTACCCTACTCTTTTTCCCTGCTTTTCCGTAAAAAAACCTAGTCCGCGGACTAGGTTCAGGTCGGTCGTTTTTCATTCAACTCATAGTGTGAATACGGTACACAGAGCGGTGTCCCGTATAGCGGATCCTCGGTCACCACGACTTTGAGACCGAAAACGTCTTTCATGAACGTCTCATCGACGACATCGTTCGGACTTCCTTCGCGATACACGTTACCGCCAGCTAATGCGATGACATGATCGGCATAGCGACAGGCCAAGTGAAGATCGTGAAGTACCATGATGATCGTCTTTCCTTCCAATCGATTCAATCGATACATCAAATCTAAAATCTCGATTTGGTGCGACATATCTAAATATGTCGTCGGTTCATCGAGCAAAATCGTCTCCGACTCTTGGGCAAGTGCCAACGCGATCCATACCCGTTGCTTTTGTCCTCCGGAAAGGTTGCTGACGAGCGTGTCACGGAGCGATACCGTATCGGTGAAGGCGAGTGCCCGTTCGACGGCCCGTTCATCGTCTTCCGAATATCGTTTGAAGAACGTCTGGTACGGATAACGCCCGAATCGGACGAGCTGTTCGACGGTCAATCCATCCGGTGCCACGTTCACTTGTGGCATGAATGCCATAAGTCGAGCCGCCTCTTTCGCTCGATACGAATCGAGCGGTTTGTTCCGAAATGCGATCTCCCCACCAAGTGCATCTCGCTGTCTCGCAAGCGTCGAGAGGAGCGTCGACTTCCCGCAGCCGTTCGCGCCGAGAAGGACGGTGATTTTCCCATGTGGGATGGAGAATGATAATTGATCGAGCACCGTCTTCTGTTCATATCCGATGGTTACGTGGTTCAAATCAAATGTGTTCATCTCATGCTTCCTTTCATCATCCGTCGAAGTAAGTAGAAGAAATACGGTGCTCCGATGACGGCTGTCATCACGCCGGTCCGTAGTTCATACGGATAAAAAATCGTCCGAGCGAGTACGTCCGCCAACACGACAATCGTCGCCCCTACAAGCAGCGTCGCCCAAATGTAAGGGAGCTTCAACCCTTGTCGAGCGATATGGGGTGCCATCAACCCAACAAAACCGATTGCACCGACAAAGGCGACACCAATGCCGGCGAGTAAACAGGAAAGCAACAACGTCCCACGCTGAATCCCTCGTACCGGTACGCCGATGCTCGTCGCTGTCGCTTCACTGATATGGAGCGGACGAACATGACGTTCAATCAAGAAGGCTGCCAGCAAAAAGAGAAGGACGAACGGCACCATAATCTTCAATTGATTCCACGTCGCGGCGTAGACTGTACCGGTGAGCCATTGTTGGATATCGTTCTTTCGGTAAACGTTCGAGGCGAGCATCATGAACTGAACGATCCCTTGCGAGAAGATGCTGATTCCAATCCCAACAAGTGCTAGCCGGACAGGTGGGACTCCACGTTTCAACAAATAGAAGAGGAACATCCCGACAACAATCGCCCCAAGGAACGAAGCGATTGGGATATAGGCGAGCGGCACTGACAGCTGATTCGTTCGCTCATCCGAGAAAACGGTGAAGAACGTAGCCGTCGCAACCCCTGCACCTCCGACAATCCCGAAAATCTCCGGGGATGCCAGTTCGTTTTTGATTGTCAGTTGTAACAAGTGACCGCTGACGGCGAGACTTGCGCCAGCAGTGATTGCCATCAACACACGTGGCATCCGAAACTCGAAGACGACGAGCTTCTCGAATGCATCCCCTGCTCCGATGAACAGGGCAGCGAGTGAGGCGGGACTAAGGAATGTGTCACCGATGGCGAGCCCAAAATAAATCGACACGAGCAATCCAACGACAAGTAGAAGCGCCAACTCGATTTCACGCTTCCGGAGCGTGAACGAGACAGGACCTTTTCGAAAGCGATATGTTTTCATGATTTAAAGACTCCTTGTCTGACACTGACGAGATAGATGAAGAATGCCCCACCGATGACGGCGAGTACGACCCCAACGGTCACTTCGCGTGGGAACAGGATAACGCGTCCCAGAATATCCGCCGCAAGCAATAGGACGCTACCGATGAGAGCACTTCCGGCGAGACGAGCGAAAAATGCCGTCCCGAACAGATATTTCGCCAAATGCGGAGCGAGCAGACCGACAAATGCGATCGGTCCTGCAAGCGCCACTCCGAATGCGGAGAGCACGACGGCGAGCGTCACCGCGATGAACTTGATGATGCCGACATTTTGTCCAAGTGAACGGGCGACCTGGTCTCCGAGCGATAATGTCTCTAACTCTTTACTGAGCAAGAGAACGAGAATGACCGCCGCCGCCATCCATGGCAACAACGTCTCGACGAGCGTGAGCGATCGTCCGGCGACCGATCCGGTCAACCAGAACAGCACCTCATCAAGCGCACCTTCCTCATACGCGATGATTGACTGGGTAAATGAGCTGAATAGAGCGGCAAGCGACGCCCCGGCAAGCGTCATATACATGACGTTCCCTCCGTTCGCACTCAGTAGATAGACAATCACGCCGGCAATAAACGCTCCGATGAGCGAGGCTGTCGTGAACGAGGCGATACTACTGAACCCCAAAAGCGTCACGAGCACGATGGCCAGACTCGCTCCGGCATTCACCGCCAAAATATCAGGAGATGCGAGCGGGTTACGGGTCACGAGTTGAAAGATGAGCCCAGCGAGACCGAGCACGCTACCGACGAGTAGCGCGACGACCGTCCGTGGGATACGATTGTCTGCCAACGCAATCATCGCTTGTGATGACCCGTCCGCTTGGAACGTCATCACATCTTCATGACTGACGGCGATCACACCAACGCGCAATGAAATATAACTTAAGATAGGTAAACAAATGATCAAGAAAAGTAATTTGATCCAAGGTTTTTTCATGTCCTCACTTCTTTCCTTTCCTACCATAGCAAATATTGCGTTCCAGAAAAAGGGGTTGACAGTGAGAATCATTATCACTTATAGTCAGGAAGGAAAATCACCTACATAGAGGAGAATTGTAATGAAAAAATGGATGCTCGCGTTACTTACGCTTTGCTTAACCGTCGTCCTCGCTGCTTGCGGCGGGTCTGACGATACAGAGAACGATACAAGTTCAGAAACAGCGACTCGCTCGATTGAGCACGCGATGGGAACGGCGGACGTACCTGAAAACCCGGAACGCGTCGTCGTCTTGACGAACGAAGGGACAGAGGCCCTTCTCGCCCTCGGCGTCAAACCAGTCGGAGCCGTCAAATCATGGAACGGCGACCCGTGGTACCCGCACATTGAGTCCGAGATGACAGACGTCACGGAAGTCGGGACAGAAAGCGAAGTCAATCTAGAGGCCATCGCAAAATTGAAACCCGATCTCATCATCGGAACGAAACTTCGTCAAGAGAACATCTATGACAAATTAAACGCCATCGCACCGACGGTCATGTCAGAGACGCTCAAAGGTGATTGGCAAGAGAACTTCACCCTTTATGCGAACGCACTCAACCTAGAAGAGGAAGGCAATCAAGCGTTGGCCGACTACGAACAGCACGTCGAAGATACGAAAGCAGAACTCGGAGACGCCGTGAATAAAGAACTCTCGGTCGTCCGCTTCCTTCCTGGCGAGTCACGCATTTACTTCAATGACAGCTTCTCAGGCGTCATCCTTAACGATGTCGGCATCAAACGTCCAGCGTCACAAGATAAAGCGGAATTCGCTGAGCCAGTCGCGATGGAACGGATCCCGGAGATGGCAGGCGACCACATCGTCTACTTCACATATGGTGGAGCAGACGGGTCGAAGACAGCCGAAGAATGGCAATCGAATCAGTTGTGGAAAGACCTCGATGCTGTCAAAGCAGGGGAAGTGACAGAAGTCAGTGATGATATTTGGAACACGTCTGGTGGCGTCTTGTCTGCCAACCAAGTGCTCGATGAACTCGTCGACATCTTGAAATAAACAGTAGCGCATCAATTGAATTGATGCGCTTTTTCATACACTCATATGGTAAAATTTACATATCAACTCATAAGGAGCTTTGCTATGCAACGTACACTTCGAAAGTCAGCGACGGACCGCTCTCTGTCAGGAGTATGTGGTGGAATTGCTGAATATTTTGGTATTTCTTCAATAGGAGTTCGACTCATCTTCTTGATTCTACCTGGGAGTTTCCTGCTTTATATGATTTTGACGAATTCCATGAAAGATGCGCCAAGGTATCTATAAGAAAACGCAGAAGCCATGAGCTTCCGCGTTTTTTTGTTAGGCATTCACTTTGTCTTTCATCGCTTCAAGCGCTCCGCTGTTCAGGAAGTGCCATGGCTTGTTGTAGTGTGGTTGGAAGAAGAAGTCGACATAGGCGAGCTCTTCGATCGTCATCTCGTTTTGGATGGCTAGCGAGAGCGTGTTGACCGCTTGCGTCAAATCCGCTTTCGATAACACTTGTCCACCGACAATGCGATGCGTCTCTTTTTCATAGACGAGTTTGAATTCGACTTTCTCTGCGGTCGGCATAAACTCCGGACGATAGGCGTCTTCAATGACGACACTTTCCACTTCGAGTCCGAAGAGTGCTGCCGCTTCTTCCGTCAAACCAGACGACGCGATATTCCAGTCATAGAGTCGAAGTCCTGAAGTTCCTTGTGTCCCTTGGTAACGGACGCGTGGTTGCATCATGTTCTCCGCGACGAGCGTTCCCATGCGGACAGCGTTCGTCGCAAGTGGGATATAGGCGTGTGTACGCGCTGGGTTGTAGTAGACAGCACAGCTGTCCCCTGCTGCAAAGATATCTGGGTTGCTCGTACGCATATATTCATCGACGATGATGGCACCGTTCCCGAGCATATCGACCTGTCCTTCTAAGAGTCCCGTGTTCGGACGGAATCCGACACAGAGAATGACGAGATCCGCTTCGAATTCACCTTTGTCTGTTACGACATGTGTGACATTTCCGCTCGTTCCACGGAATGCCTCGACCGTCTGACCGAGTTCGAGGTCGATTCCGCGACTGGTCATATCCGCTTCCAATTGATCCGTGAACGACTTGTCGAGATACTTGTTCAAGATGCGGTCGGCACTATCGATGAATGTGACGTGTTTTCCGTATGCTTCGAACGCTTCGACGAGCTCGACCCCGATATAGCCAGCCCCGATGACGGCAATCTTCGTCGCATCTGTCGCCCGCTCGATGATGCGTTGGGCGTGCGCGTAGTTTTTACAGAGCTCGATTCCATTCATTTCGATTCCTGGGAGCGTTGGGACGATCGGCCATGAACCCGTCGTGACGATCAAGCGGTCATACGTGTCATGCACGTCTTCACCGGTCTCAAGATTTTTAGCGTGGACCGTCTTCGCTTCGGAGTCGATTGACAAGACGTCATGTTTCATGCGCATCGTCGCACCGAGTTCTTCAAGTTCACGTGGAGACGAGTAAAATAACTCCTCCGCACGTTGGACGACACCACCGACGTGGAGCGCAATCCCACACGAGAGGAAGCTGACGTTATCGTTCCGCTCGTAAACGGTGATATCGAGATTGTCGTGCTTGCCGAGTAATCCTTTGACTGCTGCTGTTCCTGCGTGTGTACATCCGATGACTGCGATTTTCATATGAGTCGTCTCTCCTTTTATGTTAAACAATACGTTTCGGTTTACATTGTGATAAACATCACATTTACTTCTTGACCTTAGTGTACTATTTCACAATATAGGATTCAATGAATATGCTCACTTTTTCACGTAAAAGTGTCTAAAGTTTGAACAGGAAAAAATCCGCTCATTCTCATGACCGGACTCGCTGCTTTTTCAATAGATGATAGCTTATTACAAATAGATGCACGATTAAACCGAAGACGTTCATAGCGAGCCCAACGACCGCCCACCACAATGCTCCCCATCCGTATCCAAGCATCAAACTGCCAACCAATAGCATATAGCCACTTACGACCAATATTGTATTCAAGATGAATGGAAAAAGCCTTTGTTTCTTCGTTCGGATCATTTGATACGTTGAAATGATGACTCCCAGTGTCAGTCCAAACAGCAATACGAGCAAAATGATAATGTCATTCATCCTTTTTACCTCCTCATAACTTTATTGGAACAACTCTTTCAAGACTGTCCTTCACGTCTACTTTTCACTCTCTGATAAATGACAATGCCAACGTGAAGAATCATACCAAGCACGTACAGGATCAGCCCTAGTGCAAGCCAGCCGATCGCGTCCCAACCACGTACGATTGTCATTCCGACAAGAAAGAAGATATAGCCAGTCACGAGTAGGAACGACGAGACGATGAATTGACGTCGCAATCTAGATTGTATAGAGAAAAATAAGAAAAACAGTAGGATGGTTGTCATCGTGCCTAGCAATATAAAGTCCTCTCCGTTGTACTCCCGAATCATCGTGCATCCTCCCTTACATATGTGCCTCGTTTTATTATAGCATATAAAATGGAAAAATTTCTCAATCGCTCGTATCCTATCGTAACAGTATGTCACAACAAAAAAGCATCGTCCCAATTTACGGAACGATGCTCATTTTTCATTCATCTGTTTCATTATATCCATCTGTTCTTGCACCATCGCCTCTTTTTCCCGGCGCAGCACCCCTTTGTAGGTGATACGTGAAATCGATAAACTGATTTCATATAGGAAGAAGAGTGGTAACGACACCATGAGGTGCGACGTCAAATCCGGCGGTGTGATGAATGCCGCGATCACGAATAGGGCGAAGTATGCGTACTTTCGAATCTTTGATAAGAAGTACGGGGTCACGACACCGATTCGGGTCAAGAACATCATGACGACCGGTAGTTGGAACAATAGACCGAACGGAATTGTCAACTGCAACAAGAACGTGAAGTAATTATTGGCCCCGATGATTTGTTCGAGTCCGAGGTCTTGCCCGAGGTCCGTCGAGATATCGAGGACGAGCGGGAACAACCAGTAGTAGGCGAACGCAAGGCCGATCAAGAACAGTCCGAAGATGATCGGGATATAGGCAAGCGTGCCTTTCCGCTCATTCGGATGCAGACCGGGTGCGACAAACGCCCACACTTGATACAGTAGGAATGGGCTCGCCGCGATCAGGCCGATGATGAGCGCCAAGTTCAAGTAAATCATGAGCGGGTCCGCGACCCCAAAGGCGTTCAGTTCGAGCCCGCGTTCGACGAGGTCTTTTTGCAAATACGCGAGTACATATTTGACACTCGGCAAAGCCATCAAAAAGAAGGCAAAGACGACAAATGCAGATAGCATCAGTCGTCTCCGCAGCTCTGTCAAGTGATCGGTGAGTTCCCGCTCTTGATCAGGTTGATGATTCATGGCTTACTGCTCTTTCTTTTCGATAGCTTTCTTGTCGTTCTCGTCGTGCTCGTTCATCATGCCGTTCGTTGCATTTTTGAACTCACGAAGCGTTTGTCCGGCCGCGCGACCAAACTCCGGCAATTTCTTCGGTCCGAAGATGATGAGCGCGATGATGGCGATGATGAATAGACTCGCCCCACCCGGAATCCCGACGACGAGTGATGATGCTAGTAATTCCATTATTGATGGACCCCCTCAGCGGTTGGATAGTGTTGCATAAAGTAAATGAGTGACTGCAGCTCAATCGACAAATCGATATGATGGACGCGAACCGTATCCGGTACAGTGAGTCGTGCCGGTGTGAAGTTCAAGATGCCCTTGATGCCGAAACGCACCAAGTCGTCTGCGACGGACTGCGCATAAGCAGAAGGTACCGTCAAAATAGCGACGTCGATCTTGTTTTGCTTCATGATTTGTTCCATCTCATCGACGTGATGAATTGGGACGCCTGACATCGTCGTGCCGACTTTTGTCTCGTCTGCGTCGAACCCGACGACGATATGTGTGTTATTGTTTTTAAGGAAGTTATAGTTGACGAATGCCGTCCCAAGGTGACCGACTCCGACCAAGGCGACATTCGTAATCTCGTCTTGATTCAGTGTCTTTCGGAAAAAGTCTAACAGATACTGCACGTTATAGCCATATCCCTTTTTACCGAGCGCACCGAAGTACGAGAAATCACGGCGAATCGTAGCCGAATCGACCTTGACCGCCTCACTCAGTTCTGCTGAAGAGACACGTTGTTTCCCTGACGCATGCAGGCTTTGAATAAATCGATAGTATAGTGGCAACCGTTTGGCTGTCGCTTGTGGAATCTTTGGTTCGTTTTGACTCAACGGAAAGAGCCTCCTTTTTACGACACGTTACAAACGAATCTGAATTTCATACACCTTGATTGTAAACGAATTCACATGACCACTCAACGAATATACCTAAAATCGCTGAAAAATACAGTATACTAAATAGAGAGAAAGGGGTTTTTTCACTTGATCCTACTGCAAGTCAACAACTTATCCAAATCCTTCGGCGTCGAGCCGATTTTAGAAAACGTAAAACTTGAAATCCAGGAAGGCGAACGCGTCGCTCTCGTCGGTCGTAACGGGGCCGGTAAGTCGACGCTTTTGAAGGTCATCGCTGGTGAATACAACTATGACTCCGGGGACATCATGAAGCCAAAAGACGTCACGATCGGTTATCTCGCGCAAGACTCAGGGTTAGAATCCGACGAGACGATCTGGAATGAGATGCTCACCGTCTTCACGGACTTGATTGAGCAAGAGAAGACGCTCCGTCGCATGGAGGCTGACATGGGCTCAGAACGAATCCTAAATGACGCCGCTGCATATGAACGCCTCCTCTCTTCTTATGATGAAGAGCAACATACGTTCAAAGAACGTGGCGGATACCAATATGAAGCGACGATCCGTTCGGTTCTCCACGGGATGCGTTTCTATCCGGACGACTTCGAGCGTCGCATCGACACACTTTCCGGCGGACAACGGACACGTCTCGCCTTGGCGAAGATGCTCCTTCAAAGTCCCGACCTGCTCATCTTGGACGAGCCGACGAACCACTTGGACATCGAAACACTCGCCTGGCTCGAGAAGTATTTGAGCGGCTATAAAGGTGCCGTCCTCATCGTCTCCCACGACCGGTACTTCCTCGATCGCGTCGTCTCGGTCGTCTATGAATTGTCACGTCACCGGAGCCGTCGCTTCGTCGGGAACTATACGAAGTATCTCGAGCAGAAGGCCGCCCTCTACGAGCAAGAGAAGAAGCAGTTTGAGTCGCAGCAAGAAGAGATTGCCAAGATGCAAGACTTCATCCAGCGAAACATCGCCCGGGCGACGACGACGAAACGTGCACAAAGCGTGCGGAAGCGTCTCGAGAAAGTTGACCGCCTCGATGCTCCGGATGGTGACGAACGTAGCGCCGTTCTCTCGTTCTCCATCAAACGTCAGAGCGGGAACGATGTATTGAGCGCGAGTGACCTCGCCATCGGGTACGAGGAAGCAATCGCTCAAAACCTTCGCTTCCAGCTTCAGCGCGGTGAATCCGTCGCGCTCGTCGGTCCGAACGGGGTCGGGAAGTCGACACTTCTCAAAGTGTTGACGAAACAACAAACCGCCCTCACCGGTGACATCCGTTACGGGACGGGCGTCGAAATCGGCTACTACGACCAGGAGCAACAAAACTTGTCTGATGCGAACCGTGTCATCGATGAGATTTGGAACGACTGGCCGCTCATGCGCGAGCAAGAAGTACGGAGTCTTCTCGGACAGTTCCTCTTCAGTGGCGATGACGTCATGAAGCGTGTCCATGAACTATCCGGTGGCGAACGGGCACGACTCACCTTGGCCAAGCTGAAGCTCGAGCAACCGAACCTCCTCATCCTGGACGAGCCGACGAACCACTTGGACCTCGACTCGAAGATGATTTTGGAGAATGCCCTCCTCGACTATCCGGGCACGATTCTCTTCGTCTCGCATGACCGCTACTTCATCGATCGACTCGCGACGCGTGTGCTAGAGATCACACCGAACGGCATCGACGAGTATCTCGGAGACTATTCGTACTACGTCGAGAAGAAAGAAGAGCTCGAGGAACTGGCGCGACTCGCCCGTGAAGAGACGAAGCAGGTCGTCGTGAAAAAACAACGCGCCGATAAGGAACAACAGCGAGAAGAGCGCCGCATCAAACAGCGCATCGAAGAGATTGAGCTGGCAATCGAGCAACATGAGAATCGTCTCGACGAGATCGAACAGTTGCTTTGTGAGCCGGACGTCTTCAACGACTTCGCCCGTGCACAGGAGTTGTCGACCGAATCGGACGCGGCGAAAGAATCGATCACCGCACTTTATGCGGAATGGGAGGAACTCCATACATGATGCGTACCCGTGCCATGCGAATCGAGTTCATTCAAGCGTTCCTCACAGGACTGGCCTATATCGTGCCGACCGGGACCGAGTTCGTGTCTGAACTCATCCGCGGGGAGCCGACGATTGTCCCGTCTATTCTCTTTTACTTTTTACCGGTCGTCATCGGCTTCATCATTCAGACGTGGCCAGGGATACTACTCAGTCTCTTCAGCGGCCTGCTCATGAGCACGCTCTTCATCCGTATCGTCGTCTGGCCGGTTGATGTGACGGTCCATACGTTCTATGCGCCTGGATCGGTGTGGGCCCACTTCTATGAAGAGACGCTCTTCATGTGGATTCTCGCCCTCCTTGTATTCATTGTGAGTCGTATCAATACGTGGCATCGAGAGAATTATCGACAACCAAAAGCATAACAAAACCACGTCTTCTGTTTGAAGGCGTGGTTTTGTTTGTACAATCAACGTTATCATTGACATTGATAATCATTTTCAATTAGTCTGTTATTGAGGTGATTTCAATGAAACTACTGATTGGATATGTGAGCATGTCTGGCAATACGGAAGACATCGCGAATCTGATTCGACATACATGGCAGGACGCAGGACACGATGTATCGATATCTGACGATTTGGAATCCTTACGCATCGAGCAATTCGCCGAATACGATGGAGTCATACTCGGTACGTATACGTGGGGAGACGGAGATGTTCCGTATGAGGCCGAGGATTTCGTATATGATTTGGAAGAATCGTCGCTAAACGGTTTGCCGTGTGCCGCCTTCGGTTCAGGGGACACGGATTATCCCAAATATTGTGCAGCCGTCGATACCGTCGAGCAAGCCTTTCAAACTGCCGGTGCGAACATTCTTGTTCCTGCGCTCAAGATTGAATTCGACCCGGATACGGATGAAAAAAAGGAAGCATGTCTCGCGTTCGCCCATACATTCCTTCAACAACTTGAAGCACTCAAAAAGGTTCAGCCTCGTGGCTGAACCTTTTTGTTAGAAGTAACGCAGTGGTTGGAATCCGATCGTATGGAAGTCGAGTTTCGTTCCGTCTTCAGCGATAAAGAAGACAGCCTCGTTCGTGTCGACGTCACGTGTGAACACTTTATAGAACGTCATCGGCTTTTCGCCATTCGTCACATAGCGTGCTTCATGCGTCGAGATGACTTGTGCGAACAGTTGCTGTTCATCGAGTTCCTCGATCAAATCATCAAACTTTGCCGCTTCTTCTTCTGTTGCCTCGCGACCCCGCTCGATTTCATAATAAGCGTCGCTCGCTTTTGGTTGGACCCCGAGATTGCGATCGACGACGATCACACGCTCCGGCTCTTGGTCGACGACACTTGTGTAGCCATATAGTGACTTGATGAGCGTATTCTCTCCGGTCACGCGACCGATACCTTCTAATGCCTCTTCTCCAGTGAGTGACTTCACTCGTGTCTCTTCTGGAACAATCTCCTCTTGATAGGCGATATTGTAAGCGCGGATGATCTCACGTACTTGTAAGAACGTCGCAACGACGAGTAGTACGATGAGTCCTCCAATGATGATGCGTTTCGTCATGTCTCTATTTCCCCCTAGACTGTCATGCTCTCTTCTAAGGATAACCCAGGAACCGCATTCATCGCTAGTGTATCGCGCTTACCGCGCACATACGCGTGATGTGCCGCCACCCCGATCATGCCCGCATTGTCCCCACACAGGTCAAGAGGTGGAATGACGAGTTGAATTCCTTCAGCTGTAGCAGCTTCTTGAAGCGCTGTGCGGAGGCCACGGTTCGCCGCGACACCACCCGCGACAAGCAATTGCTTCGCCCCTTTTTCCTTCACGGCACGAATCGCTTTCTCGACGAGCACTTCGACTACACTCGCCTGGAAGCTCGCCGCCAAGTTTTCAGGGATGACCGTCTCTCCCCGTTGTTCCGCATTGTGTACGGCGTTGATGACCGATGACTTCAAACCACTGAAACTGAAATCAAAGCTACCCGGTTCGAGACGAACGCGTGGGAAGTTGTACGTGTCTTCCCCGACCGCTGCCAGGCGGTCAATCGCAGGACCTCCCGGATATGGGAGACTGAGCGTCCGCGCAACCTTATCGTACGCCTCACCTGCCGCGTCGTCACGTGTCTCCCCGATGACTTCGAAGACACCATGTTCTGGCATATAGACGAGTTCTGTATGTCCCCCTGAAACGACGAGACAGACGAGCGGGAACTTCATCTCTTCGACGAGTTCGTTCGCGTAAATGTGTCCGGCGATATGGTGGACACCGATGAGCGGTTTTTGATGGGCGAATGCCAACGCCTTGGCCGCACTGATCCCAACGAGAAGGGCACCGACGAGACCCGGTCCTTGTGTGACCGCGACCGCATCGACGTCTTCCATCGTCACGCCGGCCTCACTCAATGCGTCGTCAATCACGTACGTGATTCGTTCCACATGATGACGAGACGCCACTTCAGGGACGACGCCACCAAATCGTTTATGACTCTCGATTTGAGAAGAGACGACGTTCGACAATAACGTCTTTCCGTCTTTGACGAGCGCAACAGACGTCTCGTCACAGCTCGACTCAATCGAAAGAATCAGTGATGTGTTCATTCTGGCTCACTTCCTAACTTCGCCCAATAAATATAGGCGTCTTCATTATTATCCTGATAGTAGCGTCTTCTCCGACCGGCTTGCATAAAACCGAACTGTTCATATAGTTTTTGCGCGCCAACGTTCGACACGCGGACTTCTAACGTCAATCCGACGAGTCCTTTTGACTTGGCGAACGCGACAAGTTCCGCTAACAATTGATTGCCGATGCCCTGTCCACGAAACTCAGGTAAGACGGCAATGTTTGTGATATGTCCTTCATCGACGATTGTCCAAACGCCGACAAACCCGACGACCCGTTTGTCATGGACCGCGACAAAGTAAATAGCCTGTTCATTTCGAAGCATCTCATTCATGAAAGCCTCTTTTGTCCACGGAATGGCGAACGACGCTTCTTCGACTTTCGTCACTTCCTCGACATCAAGCCACGTCATCCGACGAATTTTCACGTCAGCCATTGTTTTGTCCCTCTAACCATTTCGCTTCCGCCTCGGCGAGTCGCAAATACTCCGGTTCAAACGAATGGACATCGCTCGTCTCATCGCTGAAGACGACCAAATCACTCGCACGCCCGTATCGATGGGCAGCCGGTGCTTCGATATAGTCATATTCACTTAACACGTCACGGAACGGTTCCACGTCTCCGACGACAAGGAAGCGCCCTTGACTATTCAGTCGCAACCAATCTGAGACGGAGGCGTGCTGATCATGTGTTAGTGCTTTGTTGTGTTGATAATATCCGATATACGCGTTGCCACGGCGCGCGTCAATCAATGAAACGACCGGCAAATCGGTATTCGGGGCCGCTGCCATGAGCTGAAGGGCAGATACACCGATGAGTGGAAGATTGAGCGTATAGGCGAGTGTCTTCGCTGTTGTCACTCCGATCCGAATTCCCGTGTACGACCCGGGTCCTGTCGTGACAACGATGCGTTCGAGCATGTTCGGTGTCCACTTGACCGCTGCCATGAGCTGTTCAATCATCGGCATGAGTGTGACCGCATGGTTTTTTGAGACCATTACCGTCGCTTCGGCTTGAATCTCTCCAGCCTCACTTAACGCGACTGACAAACGTGTCGTCGCCGTATCAATCATCAATTGCTTCATGCGAGCACCTCCTTGGCGATTTGAACGTAACGCTCACCCGTCGGAGCAAGTGTCAGTTTACGATCTTCGTCGCCGACCCGTTCAATCGTGATGGCCAAGCGTTCTTCCGGGAGGGAGGACTCGATCAAGTTCGACCACTCGACGATGGCGACACCATCACCGTTGATATATTCCTCAAGACCGATGTCATCCCCCGTATCTTCGAGACGATAGACATCCATATGATAGAGCGGCAATCGCCCTTTATATTGTTTCATAATGGTGAAGGTCGGACTGTTGACGTTCCGCGTGACACCGAGTCCTTTTGCGAACCCTTGTGTGAACGTCGTTTTGCCGGCACTGAGGTCACCGTTTAACGTGATGACCGTCCCTGCTTCGACGAGTGTGGCCAAACGTTCTGCCACCGCCTGCGTTTCCGCTGCAGAATGCGTAATCAATGTATACATGAATGGTTCTCCTTTTTCACTTCTCATACGTACTCATTGTACACTTCATTTTAAGCAAAAAAAAACACGAAACGCTATCGTTTCGCTATCTCATTTAAAAATTGGTTGCGGGGGCTGGATTTGAACCAACGACCTTCGGGTTATGAGCCCGACGAGCTACCAGACTGCTCCACCCCGCGACGACATATGAAATTAAATAAAAATTGGTTGCGGGGGCCGGATTTGAACCGACGACCTTCGGGTTATGAGCCCGACGAGCTACCAGACTGCTCCACCCCGCGATGGTTTGAATTGTTTCGACATCCTCTATAATAAGCGAGACAGTTATAAAAAGCAACCATTTTCTTAATGTTTTTTCAAAAATGGAATCGGGAACAGATATAACAGCATAAACTATCAGAGAAAAGGGGCGCGACCGCCATGTCCAAATGGGGAAATCGATTCAAGAAATGGTTCTTTTCGGAGATCGAAGCCGAGATCACGTTTGACCCGGCAGCACTCATTCCGAAGCAGACCGTGACGGGTACGTTGCACGTCTCCAACCCGACAACGAATGTCGTTCGATTACAGGAACTCACCCTGACCTTCTTGACGACGTTCAAAGACATCACCATGGAAGGAAACGAGTTCAATCGAGAAGCTGATATTCAAGAAGTCCCGATTCCACTATCGCTTGTATTAGAGCCCGGAGCGAAAGAGGACGTTCCGTTTTCATTCGAGTTGACGATGTACGCACCCTCTTCTGCCGGCGCCCCGTATAGTATAGAGGCTACATTGTGGGACAAGGACATCAAACGAGTTTGGTTTGATGTAATCGAACACATCGAAATCGAACCGATGCCTGAACTGAAAAGATTACTCGATGCGACCGCTCACGCTGGACTTGAGCCGATGTTCGTCCGAAACGTGATCGACCCGCTCGGGGAAGAACGTCCGTATCCATTCGTTGAAAAGTATGGATTCAAGCCGGTCGGAGAATGGGCCGATGAGTTCGAGGTCGTCAAATCGTTTTGGCGCTTGCATGAAGACGGGATCGACCTCTACTACTGGCTCGACAACATCGAGACCCAGCGAACGCTCGAATCGATGGCGACCGACGTCGAATTGCGTCATCGTTCCCTCACCTGGGAGCAGCTCGAGCGCGAACAGGAACAGCTCGGTCTCGGCATTCAAGATACGTTACGCAGTCACCGCTCCTCGTGAGCGGTGATAACTTTTTAAGATGATGTGTAGCATTCGTTAATCGATCAAAAAGCTCCGAATAAGATACTTTTCCATTCTCTTTTTCGGACCTTTTTACTATGTTTTTAGCTAGTTTTTTCTTTTCTAGTCATAATATAGTGATGCAAAATCGAAGCAATCACACCTATGATTGATCCTATAACAATCGATACTAGTAAAATCGAAAAAATTTCTTGAAAGGTAACGGGTAGTAATAGTTGAGTAGCCATCAATAAAAAGACGAGGGTTACACCCGCTATAATCCACAGTAACGGTTTTTCCAAAGTAAGGTACTCCCTTCTTTAATAATTTTACCGTGCTCATTTCTTCTAATCTGAAGTGTAAAGTACATATCTTGGAATCGATAACTCGGAGAGAATCGCCTGAATCCATTCGTTGAAGAGTTTTGATTCAAATCGATTGAAAAATGTGCCGACGAGTTCGAGAGCGTCAAATCACTTTGGCGTTGAAGATACGCTACTCAGTCACCGCTCCTCGTGAGCGGTTTTTTCAATTTGAATTCCATCCTTACTCGTATTGACGATAGTTTGAAAGTGGTGGCGATACGGATGCATGAACAATTCATATTGCAGACGTCGCTCTACATGTGAAGCGTGTAAGTAGTCCAGCTCCATACCCCGTTCCTGAATATCACGATGCGAACGTCGCTTGAACTCAGTCTCCCCGTCTGTGTAGAGATAAATCGATTGATCAAAAGATGAAAGATCCAGGAATGTGACACTCATCCCTTCAATAATCGTGATTGCCTTCTCCGGATCAATCCATGTCCGCTCTAGATAGGGGACATCAATCGTATAAAACCCAATCCCTTCCCGAATCATACGGACATCTCGCTCGAGTGAGAGCAGATGATGTGCGGCGGGATGACACGCCGTCATCTTATACTGATGGGTCGTTCCATCGTGTTGATACGTGAGGATCGTTTGTTTCCGCAACTGTGAATCTGTAATATACGGGTCTGTGTGAAGCAGGTTTATATCACCGAGTCGTTCCCGTAATTTTTCTGCCAACGTCGATTTTCCGGCTGCCCCGTGTCCGGAGATAGCAATCAGCGTTCGTTGATCCGGTCTCACGCTTTGTACGATACCCTCAATCAATTGTTCCATGATTCTCCCCCCCCTTTTGGTAATTTTGTTGTTTCAGAAAAACAAATACACGTCATTCATCTTCTATTCGTTTTCGAAGCCTGATTGCTGAAACAGTAAACATCACAAAGGCAATCAACGAAATCGAACTGACAATGATCAGAGTGGTCGATATGGGAGAACTAAAGAAAAATGGAATCGATAAAATCAATAGCGCCCCCGTGACTGCCATCCCTCTAATAAGAAATACCATCGTTTTACTCATTTTCTCTTCACTCTCCTTGAACTAAGCAAAAGAACCCTTACTAAAAATATAATGACAGACAGCTCATCGCGTCAGGATGAGCTGTCTTCTTTTTTCTTCAGTCTCGTCAAGCTTCTGTTCTAACGTTTCCACTTGTCTCGTCATACGAGCAATCAGCTCACTGATTTCCTTATCCAGTCCGTTCACTTGATCTAAGGAATCATTGATTCGTCCATGCATCGTCCATTCTGAAAAAATATCATCCAAAAAGTAATCTGCGAACTGAATGAGTGAACCTCGATCGACATGCAACTCCTGAACAATCCCTTGCACGTCCGCTAATTCACGGGAGAAACGCTCTAACGCAGATTGTAATTCGTGCATCGTTTGCTCGGAAGCATCTAGCGCCTCATGTTTCATTGCTGTGGCAATCAAGCCACCCCCGAAGAACGTGTCATACGTCGACCACCCCTTCGCACTATCTAGATGTTTGAGTGTTTTTGCAATCGTTGACCGCGCCGCCTTACCGGCAACGATGGCTTCCCGATACTCGATAAGAAGTTCATTCGTTTCGGCTTGTTGATTCGTGAGATGGTGTAGGTCTCGGCGAATAGCTGGATCTTTCGCAAGATGGGATTCTTTTGTTTCTAAGAAGGTCTCCCACTCAGCGTCGATGCCCTCATAAACCTCGAGCTGTTCTTGTAATTCTCGATGTTCGAGCGTCAATTCGTCAATCATCGCCTCGTGTTCTCGTAATTTCAGTTCAGCGCGAGCAGCCTCTTCCATTTCGATTGTCCGTTGTTCATCAAACGTGCCTCGTAACTTTCGCCATGTGTTGACGAGCGAGAATTCTTCAAGGTCATACACATCACGTTGTTCTTTCGTGAATGTGTTGAGTAGTGCCTTCCGCACCGCCTCATGCTCGTTCAACTGTTTGTTTAGTATCTCTTGCTTACGAACAAGTCGATCACGCTCGGAGATACGCTGTTGCAAGTCTAATTGGGTCTGCTGAAAATTTCCCATTATGTTTCCCCTCTCTTTGTACTGATTAAAGTGTCGATTGGAACGCCATTTATCGTCATGCCTTTGATTCGTCATTTGTTAGGTCATGCTGACTCTATACAATGCTATACGTGCTTCATTCGTTAAATGTTTCATCCAATAAAAAAAAGCACTCGTTTTGAGTGCCAAATCAAATTCGATATTTTAATACGGTGATGGTCACTCCTTGAACGATAAACGTCAAACCAATCAGAAGTGAAACCACATCACGATACACATCAAACGACAAGACATGTAACCACCGATGATACCATTCGATAAGTAACCATCCGATGGGGAAAATCGGAGCGGCTATCATATAAGAAGTAGTTGCAATTTCTTTTCCACGTTCGTCCTTGCCTTCCTTTCCAAACAAAAACCTCAATGTAATGATAAGCATGACAAGAAAAATTGGAAAGATAAGAATGTTGATCCATAACATCATAAAGGTTGCTCCTTCTTTTCATATTGAAATACGTCATGCACTGTTGTATCAAATAAAATGGCAATCTCAAATGCCAATTTTAGCGAGGGACTGTATCGATTATGTTCAAGCGATACAATCGTTTGTCGACTTACCCCTAAAAAATCTGCGACTTGTTGCTGTGACCATTTCCGCTCTGCTCGTAGCACACTTAATCGGTTATAAAGTTGCCCGCTCGTTTTTTTGACCATTTTTAAATGCCTTCTTTCTTAAAAAAGCGTTCTCTCTCATTCGAATGTAATATTTTTTTGTCATTTAGTCAAATAAATATTACACTTAAACATACAAAAAAAACGACCGAGCGTATGCTCGGTCGTCCTGCGTTGTTGCCTGGCAACGTCCTATCCTCACAGGGGGAGATCCCCCAACTACTTTCGGCGCTGAGACGCTTAACTTCCGTGTTCGGCATGGGAACGGGTGTGGCCGTCTCGCTATCGCCACCAGACTTTAGGGCTTGTTCCCTGAAAACTGAGGATTCATCAACACAAACCATTAGACTAGATCAAAGCCTCGACCGATTAGTATCATTCAGCTCCACGTGTCGCCACGCTTCCACCCATGACCTATCTACCTCATCGTCTCTGAGGGGTCTTTCTTGATTGCTCAAAGGGAAATCTCATCTCGGAGGGGGCTTCATGCTTAGATGCTTTCAGCACTTATCCCGTCCGCACGTAGCTACCCAGCGGTGCTCCTGGCGGAACAACTGGTACACCAGCGGTGCGTCCATCCCGGTCCTCTCGTACTAAGGACAGCTCTCCTCAAATTTCCTGCGCCCACGACGGATAGGGACCGAACTGTCTCACGACGTTCTGAACCCAGCTCGCGTACCGCTTTAATGGGCGAACAGCCCAACCCTTGGGACCTACTCCAGCCCCAGGATGCGATGAGCCGACATCGAGGTGCCAAACCTCCCCGTCGATGTGGACTCTTGGGGGAGATCAGCCTGTTATCCCCAGGGTAGCTTTTATCCGTTGAGCGATGGCCCTTCCATGCGGAACCACCGGATCACTAAGCCCGACTTTCGTCCCTGCTCGACTTGTAGGTCTCGCAGTCAAGCTCCCTTCTGCC